>JANNNM010000871.1:0-1539 GCA_031398535.1 Betaproteobacteria bacterium
CTGCTTCCGCTACTCGATGAACGGCACGATGCCGCCGCTCGACAGCGAAGTGATCACCGGGCTGACTGCGTATTCGTTCTGGCTGGCCACCGGCGCGCCCGTGGGCGCGCACCTTGCGGGCCGCGGTTACCCGGCGGTCGCAACGCCGTCGCTGCCACCGGATGCGTCACGCGGCAAGACCGATTACGCGACGCATTGCGCGGCCTGCCATGGCGCGACGGGGCAGGGGTTGAAATCGGGCGGCGTGTATTCCTTTCCGCCGCTGTGGGGGCGCGATTCCTACAATGGCGGCGCCGGAATGCACACGGTCGCCACGGCCGCAGCCTTCATCAAGGCCAACATGCCGCTCGGACAAGGCAACACGCTGACCGATCAGCAGGCGTGGGATCTCGCGGCCTTCATGAATGCGCAGCCACGGCCACCGGATCCGCGCTTGCGGAAGGCGCGCTAGTACCCCGACGCCTGCCCATCGCGCCGTGAATCCGACGCCGCCACATAGCCATCGGGCATCCGGACGATGAACTGCCCGGCGCCGTAGTCCATGTAGGGATCGGCGATCGACGCCACCTTGTGGCCCAGCGCCAGCAGGCCTGCGCGCAGTTCCGGCGCTGCCGACCCCTCAAGGTCGATCGACTGGTCGGCATTCACCTTCCAGCGCGGCGCATCGAGCGCGGCCTGTGGATTGGCCGAATAGTCGAGCAGGCGCATCAGCGTCTGCACATGGCCAGGCGGCTGGATCGGACCGCCCATCACGCCGAAGGCCGCGAGCGGCGCGCCGTCGCGCGTGAGAAAGCCGGGGATGATCGTGTGATAAGGCCGCTTGCCGCCGCCCACCTCGTTGGCATGCCCGGCCTGCAGCGAGAACGCGTGGCCCCGATTCTGCAGGCTGATACCCGTGGCCGGCACGACGACGCCCGAACCGAAGCCCATGTAGTTCGACTGGATCAGCGACACCATCATGCCGTCCTGGTCGGCGGTGCACAGGTACACGGTACCGCCGCGCGGCGGTTCGCCGGGGCCGAAGTCCTGCGCGCGGCGCGGATCGATCAGCCTCGCGCGCGACGCGAGATAGGCCGGGTCCAGCAGCGCTTCCGGCGGCACGTGCATCGATCGCCGGTCGCTCACGTACCGGTACGAGTCGGCAAAGGCCAGCTTCATCGCCTCGATGGCGAGGTGCTGCGTGGCCGGCGAATCGACAGGTGCTGACGCCACGTCGAAGTGCTGCAGGATGCCCAGCGCGATCAGCACGGCGATGCCCTGGCCGTTGGGCGGAATCTCGTGGACGGTAGCGCTGCGGTACTTGTACGCGAGCGGCGTGACCCAGTCGGCGGCATAGCCGGAAAAATCGTCCAGCGTGTGCGCGCCGCCCGAGGCATGCGCATGCTTGACCATCGCGGCCGCGAGTGCGCCGTGATAGAACGCGTCGCCCCCGGTGGCGGCGATCGCCACCAGCGATGTCGCAAGCGTCGGGCTGGCGAAGCGTTCGCCGATCGCGGGCGGCCGGCCGAAGGGCAGGAAGTGGTCCTGCCATCCAAGGCC
>JANNNM010000886.1:0-8799 GCA_031398535.1 Betaproteobacteria bacterium
GAAGGCCGCTTCGAGCGCATCACGTGGGACGAGGCCATTGCCACCATCGCCGAGAAGTTCGGCGCCATCGCGGCCTCGCCCGAGGGTCCCCAGGCCATCCTGCCCTACAGTTATGCCGGCACGATGGGCCTGCTGCAGTACAGCTCGATGGACCGGCGCTTCTTCCATCGCCTGGGCGCATCCCTGCTCGACCGCACGATCTGCGCGTCCGCCGGCAAGGCCGGCTGGGTCAGCGTCATCGGCGCCACCATCGGCATGGACGTCGAGCAATACGAGAACAGCAAACTCATATTGATCTGGGGCAGCAATCCCATCGCGTCCAACCTGCACTTCTGGATGCGCGCGCAGGAAGCCAAGCGCCGCGGCGCGCGGTTGATCGCCATCGACCCCTATCGCAGCGCCACCGCCGAGAAGTGCCACGAGCACATCGCGCTGATGCCCGGCACCGACGGCGCGCTGGCACTCGGCCTGATGCATGTATTGATCAGCGAGAACCTGATCGACCGCGACTACATTGCGCAATACACCGTTGGCTTCGACCAGTTAGCCGGGCGTGCCGCCGAATGGAACCCGCACCGCACCGCCAAGGTCTGTGGCCTGCATGCGGAACAGGTCACCGATCTCGCCCGCGCCTATGGCACGGCCAAGCCCGCGTCCATCCGCGTGAACTACGGCATGCAGCGCGTGGCGGGTGGCGCCAACGCCGTGCGTGCCATCGCGTGCCTGCCCGCGTTGACGGGTGGCTGGCGCGATCCGGCCGGCGGTGCGCTGCTGTCGTCCTCCGGCACGTATCCGGTGAACACGCCCGCGCTCGAACGCCCGGACCTGATCCGCGGCAACCCGCGCACGATCAACATGACGACCATCGGCGACGCACTGTGCGATGCCTCCGACCCGCCGGTGCGCGCGATCTATGTCTACAACTCGAATCCCGTCGCTGTCGCGCCCGAGTCGAGCAAGGTGCGCCAGGGTTTCGCGCGCGAGGATCTCTTCTGCGTCGTCCACGAAATCTTCCAGACCGATACCGCCGACTTCGCCGACATCCTGCTGCCCGCCACGACGCAGCTGGAACAGATCGACGTGCATTCGTCGTACGGGCACCTGTACGCCCTGGCCAACAACAAGGCCATCGAACCGCTGGGCGAGGCGCTGCCCAATACGGAAGTGTTCCGTCGCCTGGCTGCGGCCATGGGCTTCACGGAACCCTGCTTCCGCGACACCGACGAAGAGATCGCGCAGATGGCGTGGCGCCATGACGACCCGAAGGCGCTGGGACTTGACTGGAACAGGTTGCGGCAGTCCGGCTGGCAGCGGCTTGGGGTGCCGGCTGCCTATGCGCCGTTTGCGCATGGCAACTTTCCCACGGCTTCGGGCAAGTGCGAATTCTTCAGCGCCGCGCTCAACGCGCAGGGCCTCGACGCGTTGCCGCAGTACATCCCGCCGCGCGAATCCGTGGTGACGAATGCCGCGCTGGCCGCGCGCTATCCGCTGGCGTTCATTTCCCCACCGGCGCGCAACTTCCTCAATTCGTCATTCGCCAACCTGCCGGCCTTCGTCGGTGAGGAATCGACGCCGTGGCTCGATCTCAATCCGGCCGATGCCACGCCCCGCGCCATCCGCGACGGCGACCGGGTACGCATCTTCAACGATCGAGGTGAATTCACCGCGACGGCGCGCATCTCCGACCGCGCGCGGTCCGGCGTGGCCGTGGCGCCGTCGATCTGGTGGCAGAAGCTCTCACCCGATGGCAAAAATGCGAACGCCGTGACGAGCCAGGCGCTGACCGACCTGGGCCGCGCCGCGACGTTCTATGACTGCCTGGTGGAAGTAGCGCGCGTGAATGCCGGGAAGAAGTTAGCGACAGATTGACGCGGGAAGCGAGGCTTTAGCCTCGCCGGGATGACGCCGCGCTGAACCTGCGAGGCTGAAACCTCGCCTACAGTTTGCGCACCAACCCCACCATGATCCCGAAGATCTCCAGCGAACCCTCAGGACGGATGACCGCATAGGCCTTGTTCTCGGCGCGCAGGATGAACTTGCCGTCCTCGAGATCGAGGCGCTTCAACGTGAACTGGTTGTCCACGATGGCCACGACGATGTCGCCCTTCTTGGCCGACGGACGCTTCTCGACGACCACCAGGTCACCGTCGAAGATGCCTGCGTCCATCATCGAATCGCCCTTCACGCGGATCAGCACCGTCTGCGACGGACGCTCGATCAGGTAATCGTCGATCGTCAGCGCATCGGCGTTGCTGTCGTCCACCTGCTCCGGCAGCCCCGCGCGCACCGGGACCTCCGCCAACGGCCGGGCGAAGAAACGCTTGGTGGGCGCCAGCCGGCGATCCGGCGTGGAATCGAGGAAGCCGGCCAGTTTCAGCCGCGCGACCATGGCCGCCACCGAGGACTTGGACTTCAGCCCCAGCAGGCTGCCGATCGATGCGTAAGATGGCAACGCGCGATGGCGGGCGTAGTAGTCCTGGAGCGACGTCAGGTAGGAACGATCGTTCGACATGCGCGTAGAATACGAACGAACGTTCGCGCCGTCAAGCCCCCGGTGCCACGACACCCGCCAACATCTCCGCCCCCCAGCCCGATGCAGCTCTTCGCCCCGTCGCTGGCCTTCGTCGACCTCGAGACCACCGGCATGCACGCCGAGGGCGACCGCATCACCGAGGTCGCCATCGTCCGCGTCGACATGGACCCCGCCGGCGGGCCGCCCCGCGTCACCGAGTGGAGTTCGCTGGTCGACCCCGGCGTCCCGATTCCACCCGTCATTCAGGTGCTGACCGGCATCACCGACGCCATGGTCGCGGGTGCGCCCACGTTTGCGGAGGTCGCCGGGCATGTCGAGGCCCATCTCGACGGCGCCGTATTCATCGCCCACAACGCACGCTTCGACCACGGCTTCCTCAAGCACGCTTTTGCGCGCGTCGACCGGCCGATCACCACGCGCGCGCTGTGCACGGTGCGGCTGTCGCGGCGGCTGTATCCGGACGCCCAGGGCCACGGCCTCGATGCGCTGGTTGCCCGGCACGGGTTGACCAACACCGCGCGCCACCGCGCGCTGGGCGATGCGCGCGTGCTGTGGTCCTTCGTCGAGCTGCTGTACCGCGAGCACCCGGCGGAAGACATTGCCGCCGCGGTGAAGCGGATCATGAAGATCCCCAGCCTGCCGCCGCAGCTTCCACCAGACGCGCTCGACGTGCTGCCCGAAGGCCCCGGCATCTACCTCTTCTATGGCGAGAACCCGCTGCCGCTCTACATCGGCAAAAGCGTCAACCTGCGCGAACGCGTCGGCGCGCATTTCACCAGCGACTGGCGGCAGGAATCCGACCTGCGGCTATCGCAGGAGATTCGTCGCATCGAGTTCGAACCCACGGCTGGCGAACTGGGCGCGCTGATGCGCGAGGCCCTCACGATCAAGCGCCTGCTGCCCTCGCACAACCGCGCGCTGCGGCGCAAGCAGGACGCCGGCGTGCTGCGTTTCGATGCCGACGGCAATCCGCTATTCATCCAGGCGCGTGATGTCACGCCGTCGGAACTGGCTGGCGCGTTCGGGCCGTTCTCGTCCAAGCGCGGCGCGCACGAGGCGCTGCGTAGCGTGGCAGGCGAACATGGGTTGTGCTGGAAACGCCTGGGCATCGAGAAGCGCGCGGAGGGCCCCTGCTTCCAGCGCCAGTTGAGGCGCTGCGCCGGCGCGTGCGTGGGTGCGGAATCGGCAGCTGCGCACGATGCGCGCTTGCTAGAAGCGTTGGCGCCGCTGGCCGTGCCCGTATGGCCGGTCGATGGCATCGGCCTGCTGCGCGAAGTGGATGCGAAGGGCGAGCGCACCGATGTACATGTGTTGCGCGACTGGTGCTGGCTGGGCACCGCCCGCGACGACGGCGAACTGGCGGCGCTGCTGGAGTGCCCACCGGTGCCGGTGTTCGATCTCGATGTCGCGCGGTTGCTGATCAAGCAATTTGCCAAAGGCAAGCTGGCATTGCGGACCGCGCCGGCCGCGGCGCGTGACGGCCCGGATCCGACCGGGCCATCCGCGAATTAGGACGGCTTCGAGATCTCGGAAAGTGCTTCGGCCGCCGGCCGGATTTCCGTGCTTTCCACGGCAAAGTCACCCAGCGCAACGATGCCGACCAGGCGTTTGTCGCGATTCACGACCGGCAACCGGCGCACCTGCCGCGTGCTCATGATCTTCGCGGCTTCTTCGACCGTGTCGTCCTCAAAGGCCCAGGCGATGCCTTCGGACATCACGTCGCGGACCTTGGTGTCCGCGCCCTTGCCGTCAGCGACCGCGCGAATTGCGATGTCACGATCGGAGATGGTCCCGATCATTCGATCGTTCTCGCCGACGGGCAGCATGCCAAAGTCACCTTCGCGCATCTCCAATGCGGCATCGCGGATGCTCATATCGGGACTGATCACCTTCACGTCGCGGCTCATCAGGTCTTTCAGTTGTTGCATGGTCGTTCTCCAGGTGGGCAGTCCATCACGGTGCGGGCTCGCGGCGACGGGAGTGTCGAATGCGCGGCAGCAGCGTGCCCGGACATGGTAGACGGCATCGGCACGACCGCTTCCTTAGCGCCCGGCAGGCATCAGCGGCGACGATACGGCCGCAGGTGGGAGCACCTATGCACCGGATGCAGCCATTGCGAAGCTGGGCTTCTCCTTGACCGGGTCGACCACCAGTTCAAGCACCAGGGGTTCCGGCCCGCTTGCGCGGACGATCGTGCAGACCACGCGATACGACCCCACCTCGTCTGCCGACAGGGGCGCGACTGACAGGATCAGTTCTTCCACGTCGAGGCCCAGTTCATCTTTCAATTGATGGACGGCGGCTGCGGCCTGATAGGCCAGCACGCGGTTGAGCAGGCGTTCCCCTTGGGCGATCAGCTCAATGTCTCGTTCCGATTTCGAGTTCGGAATTTTCATGGGCGGTTTCCATTTCCAACACGGGACGGTTGTATGAAAACCGGATGTTAATTGTGGTCAACGCCTCGAAACAATCGGGTGGAGTCCTACAAATGATGGTGCATCAGCGGCGTCGCAGTCCGAGTTGGAAATTCGCAGCGCGGCCGGCACGTGCGGCGTCGGCGGACATCAACACCCGCAACCGGTGCAGACCGTTCTCAAACAGAATCAGTTCCAGACCGTCGGGTCCGGGACGCGCTCCGGTCATCCACACCTGGCCCGAAGGACCTTCCAGGCCCAGGACCAGCACGCTTTGACTGTCGACCAGGCGCAGCAGCAGCCGGTCTCCGGCCTTGGCGTGAAACGCGAAAGGCGCGGATTGATAGGCGCGCACGGTGTCCCGAAGCACTAGCTCGCGTCCGTCGACGGGTAGATCGACAACAAGATCGGCTCTGGGCGGTGGCGGCGGCACGGCGAAAGCGGATGATGCAGCGACCCCGAGCGCAGCCGCGACCAGCAAGCCCAGGCCCGCCGCGCAGGCCCGTTCGACACCGGGTATCTTCACGGACGGTCAGACCAACTGGTGTTCATCCGCCGTTGAGGAACGCATCGGGAACATCGTAGCGCTCGCCGTCCCCGATTTTCACCACCGTCAGGTCGCCCTGCCGCGTGGCCGTCATCGGCTCCATGGCATCCACGGCGACCGCCTTGCCCTGCACGAACAGGATGCGCCGCTGTACGCCGGAGGGGCCGATCGCCTCGAAGGTCGCGGTGCCATGGTTACCGCGGCGCACGACGCCCGCATCGCAGGACTTGACGTCCGGCTGGTACGGCAGCATGCAGCTCACCTTGGCCGTCGCGTGGTATGCCGTGCCGGCGACCTTGGCGTCCCGCGCTGCGGACATCGCGGGCAGCGGCTTGCCGCTCACGGCCACCGTCAGCGTGTACTTCGACGACTCATTGCGGCGCGCCGCCGGACGCATCAGGTAGACGCGGACCGTGTAGTCGCCGTCGGCGGGCAGCACGCCGGACCAGGTTCGCGCGCCGGTCATGTTGCTGACGAACATCGCGACGGTGGCCGAACCCGGCGGCAGTACATTGAAATCGTTCTGGGGATTGGTGCCCTCCACCTTCACTTCCAGCGTCTGGCCCGCCCCTGCCCGCACCAGGTAGTCGACATCGGCGCCCCCCTTCAGGGTGCCCTTGATGGTCGCCGACGACGCACCTTTGGTGAAGGTCACGCGTTCCTTGCGCGGTGCCGCCGGGCCGTCGGCGGCGACGAGCGGACCGGAACACACGAGGAATGCGAAGGCGGCAAGCGCCCGGATGGTCATGGTCTTCATGTCGTTCCTCACCAGATCGAAACACGGTCGCTCGGCGCGAGCCACATGCGGTCGCCGGCGCGGATGCCGAACGCCTCGTAGTATCCGGGTTCGTGTTGCAACGGCGCGGCCATCCGGTACACGCCCGGCGGATGGGCATCGGTCGGGAGGTTCTGCCGCATCGCTCCCTCGTTCGCCTTGGCGGCCCACAGTTGCCCCCACGCGAGGAAGCAGCGCTGCGACGGGGTGAAGCCGTCGATCGTGCGATTGGTGGCCGGGTGCTCGCGCAGGTGCTCCTGCAAAGCCGCATACCCCAGCGCCACGCCGCCCACGTCGGCCAGGTTCTCGGTGACTTCCAGCGCGCCGTTCAGGCGCAGCCCGGGCAGGATCTCGAACGCGTCGGCCTGCCGCGCGAGCTTCGCGGTTTCGGCGGCGAAGCGCTGCGCATCGGCTTGCGTCCACCAGTCGTGGACATTGCCCGTCGCGTCGTAGAGCCGCCCCGACGAGTCGAAGCCGTGCGTGATCTCGTGCCCGATCACCGCCCCCATCGTGCAGTAATTGACGGCCGGGTCGGCCTTGGCGTCGTAGAAAGGTGGCTGCAGGAACGCGACCGGTATCTCGATGCCGTTCCAGCTCGGGTCGTACGCCGCGTTGATGATGATCGGCAGCGTCGCCTGCCAATTGCTGAACTCATCGCGTTCGACCGGCTTGCCGAGCCTCGCCAACTCGCGCCGGGTCGTGACCTCGTTCACGCGCATCGCGTTGCCCACGTAGTCGTCGCGTCGCACCACGACCTTTGTATAGTCGATCCATTTCGACGGGTACCCGACGTTGATCTGGGTCTTGTCGAGCTTGGCGAGCGCCTGTGCCCGCGTCTCCGGCGACAGCCAGGTGTTGCGTTCGATGCGGGCGCGGAACTGCGCCTTCACGCGCGCGACCATCGCCTCGACTTCGCGCCGCGACTCAGGCGTCATGTATTTCGCCACGTAGAGTTGGGACAGCGGATGTCCGAGCAGTCGCGGTGTCGCCTGGGCCACCTGCTTGTCGCGCGGGGGCGACACGTCCTTGCCGTACAGCACGACGCTGAACGCGCCGTCGGGCACGTCGAAGGCCGGGGTCAGGTATGGCGCCATCCGCTGCAGCAGATCGTACTGCAGGTAGGTGCGTGTCTGCTCCGGCGAGTACTCCGCGAGGATCCTGTTGCGCTCGCGCAGCGCCTCGACCTCCGTCACCACGATCTCCCCGCCGATCGGCAGCCCCAGCGACTGGAAGTACGCGTCCAGGTTGACATTGGACAGGAGCCCCTTCACGTCGGCGTAGGGCATGGGCACGAAGCGCTTGGCCGGGTCTCGCCGTTCGAGCGGCGTGAGCTTCTTCTTCGCGACGCGCGTCTCGACCGCGAGCACCATCTGCGCCGTCGCGCGCGCGGCTTCGGGTTTCCAGCCTGCGATCACGAGGTAGTCCGTGATCATCGCGACGTAGCCGTCGCGGATGTTCTGGGCATCGGGCCTCAAGTAATTGTCGGCACCGAGTGCCAAGCCGGCGTCGCCCAGGTAGATCGTCATCCGCGTGCGGTCTTTGGGATGCGGCGACACGACCGCACCGAAAATCATCGGACTACCGGTCATCGTTCCCATGCGCGCGATTTGCTCGGCGAGCGCGGTCGGACCCTGCGCCTTCGCGATGCGTTCGAACTCGGGCGCCAGCGGCTGCACGCCGAGGGACTTCAAGCGGGCGACGTCCATGCCCGATGCGTAGAAGTCGCCCACCTGCTGCGCGGGCGAGCCTCGCGGGGCGCCATCGCTGGTGCGCGCGGCTTCCTGCAACAGGCCGCGTAGCTGTGTCTGCACCGTGTCCTTCATCACGAGGTAGCCGGAGATCTCCAGCCCGTCGGAAGAGATCTTCGCCGCGTCGAGCCAGCGCCCGCCAGCGTAGCGCCGGAAGTCCTGCCGTGGATCCGCCGTCAAGTCCATCTTCGTCGGCGAGAATCCGAGCGGGAAGCCGAAGTTGCGCGCCGCCTCGGTCTCCGCTTCCGGTGCCGCCGCCGTCGGTTTGGACGGCGTCGAGCATCCCGGGAGCAGCACCGAGGCGGACACGGCGAACGCAGCGCCGAGTATCCAGCGGATAGGAACGAAGTTGGGCATTGAAGAATTTCCCGGCGATGAATTCAGGCAGATCGCCCGGTCGCGTCGCAAACGCGCGATGCGGGCGAGCGGGCTGCGATGACACCCATGTCGACGCGAACGATCGCGACGCTATTGCTGCTGGTAGGGCGCCCAGGTCGGGTTGTTTCGATACGGGTAATCGCCCGAGATACGGCGCCCTGACGAGATGTTGTGGTTCTGTCCGCCCGGCAGGCTGGGGTAGTCGCCCGGGCCGTAGGTGTGGCAGTTGCCCTGAAAGTCGGCGTCGGTGCAGAACAGCCAGTAGCCGGACTCGACGCGCAGTGAGCGCGCCTTGTCATTGAAGCCGGCGCGATCCAGATTGTTGACGCCGCCGGCGTCGACGACATAAGCCTCGCCGGAGAGGTTGGAGCTTGCGAACAGCACGGCGCGCGATCCCGAGCCCC
>JANNNM010000938.1:0-6392 GCA_031398535.1 Betaproteobacteria bacterium
CCTGCCGCAGCCGCAATTCCAACTGTTCGAAGAACTGCAGTCGCGCTGCCGGTGTTGGGAATGGTGATCGTCAGCGTGGCGTTGTTGCCCGCGCCCACGGCAATGGTGGACGGGACGAACGCCGACGTGACGTAGCCCGTCGTCGCTGCCACGATATTGAGCGGTGCCGCGCCCGGCGCCACGCTGGCGCCCTGCGTCTGCAGGTAGCTCGACCAGACCGCATACGTGCCGACTGCGCTCGCCGTGACGGTCACGGCAATCGTGCACCCCCCCGACGGCACACTCTGCCCGACGCCGATGGACAGCTGCGTGCTGGTCGTGGCAGTCAGGCTTGCGGGGCAGGTCCCCGCCGCGCTGCCGGGTGCGATGCTGACGCCCGAGGGCATCTTGACGATGAACGGCTGACTCACGTTGTTGGCGGGGGCCGAGCCGACATCCGGCAGCGTGATCGTCAATGTCGACGACCCGCCCGCCACGGCCAGCGTGGCAGGACTGAACGCCATCAACATGCTCGATTTTGCCGCCGTGACGAGCAGCGGCGCATTGGCTGCGTAAAAGGTACCGTTGCCGGTCGAGGCCAGCGAGGTCGTGTTGGTGACAAGGCCGACCGGCGTGGCGGCGACGCCGCTGACCGAGAACGGGTTGTAGGTGTTGCCCGCGGCGTTGCCGACATCCTGGCCGACCACCAGCAGGTTGATCGCGGAATCGGGCAGGCCGCTGTCGTTGATCACCTGGACGGTGATGGGCGTCTGGGTCTGCGCGAGAACCGCGCCCGGGAAGACCATGGCGAGCAATGCCCACGTGGCAAATCGGCGGCGAATCGGGGTCATCGGTGGCTCGTCTGGCAGTTGGCGAATGGTTCGGCCTTCCTCCACTTGCAAAAGACGTGCCGATCAGACGGCGCGCGTCCTGCGGGGCGCTAGTCGTCGCGCGTGCCCCGCTCATACCAGTCGCGCGAGCGGTTGACGACCGCCACGACGATGAGCATCGCGGGCACTTCGACCAGCACCCCCACCACGGTGGCCAGCGCCGCGCCGGAGTGGAGTCCGAAGAGGCTGATCGCCGCAGCGACCGCCAGTTCGAAGAAGTTCGACGCACCGATCAATGCGGAAGGTCCCGCCACGCAGTGCGCGACCCCCAGCTGCCGGTTGAGACCATAGGCCAGCGCCGCGTTGAAGAACACCTGGATCAGGATGGGCACCGCCAGCATCGCGATGATCAGGGGCTGCTGCAGGATCTGCTCGCCCTGGAAAGCGAACAGCAGCACCAGCATGGCGAGCAACGCGAGGATGGAGAGGGGCGCGAGTCGCGCCCGCACGGCCTCAAGTGCGGCCTCACCGCGTTGCAGCAGCAGGTGCCGCGCCCCCTGGGCAAGGACGAGCGGCACGACGATGTAGAGCCCCACCGACACCAGCAGCGTCGCCCACGGCACGATGATCGCCGACAACCCCAGCAGCAGGCCCACGATCGGCGCAAACGCGACGATCATGATCGCGTCGTTCAGCGCGACCTGCGACAGCGTGAAGTAGGGGTCGCCCCGCGTCAGTTGGCTCCAGACGAACACCATGGCCGTGCACGGCGCCGCCGCCAGCAGGATCAGGCCCGCGATGTAGCTGTCGTGCGCTGCGGCAGGCAGCCACGGCGCGAACACGTGGCGGATGAAGATGAAGCCGAGCAATGCCATCGTGAACGGCTTGACGGCCCAGTTCACGAACAGCGTGACGCCAATGCCTCGCCAGTGCGCCGCCACCTGATGCAGCGCGCCGAAGTCGATGCGCAACAGCATCGGGATGATCATCACCCAGATCAGGAACCCCACGGGGACATTGACCTGCGCGACTTCCATGGCGGCCAGCGCCTTGAACGGCGCCGGCCACAGGTGCCCGAGCGTGATGCCGGTGACGATGCACAGCGTGACCCACAGGGTGAGCCAGCGTTCGAAGATCCCCATGGCGGGCGGGGCCGACCCCGCATGCGCCGCCGCGCTCACGACGGGTTGGTGCCGATATCGCGCAGTCGCGCCTGCAGCGAGAGCCGGTCGAGCTTGGCGAGCGGCAGACTGGTGAAAAGGCGAATCCGGTTGCCAAGGATATGCGCGACGTCGGAGAATGCGCGCCGCTTGTCGTCGTCGCTGCCTTCCACGGCAGCGGGATCGGCAACGCCCCAGTGCGCGGTCATGGGTTGGCCGGGCCACACCGGACACACTTCGCCCGCCGCGTTGTCGCACACCGTGATGACGAAATCGAGTGGCGGCGCATCAGGTTCCGCAAAGCGATCCCATGGCTTGCTCGCGAGACCCTCCGTGGGCAGGCGATTGGCGCGCAAGAGTTCGAGCGCCCATGGATTGACGGTGCCCGAAGGGTGCGAGCCGGCGGAGAACGCATTGAAGCGTTCGCCACCGGCCTGGCGCAGGATCGACTCCGCGATGATGCTGCGAGCTGAATTGCCCGTGCACAGGAAGAGGACGTTGAACGGGCGGGCAGGAGTTGGCATGAAAGGTTGCTCGCGTGAATTCAGGCGGGCGCGCAGCAGCCTGCGGCGGGCTTCGCCGATGCCGATGCCGGGGTCGCGGCCGGGCCGCAGCAACTGCCCGCACTTGCCGATGTCGCGGCGTCGCTCGTCGTCGTACCGCAGGTGGCCGGCGCCGCCTGCGTGGCTGCATCACCGTCATACAACGGGACATCGCCCAGCGAATGAAACGCTTCCCACGCGATGCCCTGCGGATCGCGGACCCAGTGCTTGTCGGAGCGCGCATAGCAGCAGCTGACGTTGTTCTCGTGGACGACACTGCCGACATCGGCGGCAGCAAAGTGGGTGTGCAGGTCGGCCAGTTCCTCGGCATTGTCGGCCTGCATCCCGAGGTGATTGACGCCGATGCGCGCGCCGCGATGGGAGATCGCGAAGTTGACGCGCGGGTCCTCCAGCATCCACTTCGCGTAGTCGGTCTTGGTGACCGTCGGCGGCATGCCGAAGAGGCCCGAGTAGAACCGGATGCTGGCGGCGAGATCGGGCACGCCGAGATGGACGTGAAAACGCTTCATGACTTGTTCCTCGTGCGCGTGGGCAAGGGGCTGCATGCGGCGGGCGCGCAATCGGGCGCGCATGCATTGCCGCCACTGGCGCGGCAGCAGTTCCGGGTGAGGTACGCCATCAGTCCGTTCATCGCGGCCAGGTCTGGCCGATACCAGATGAAACGGCCTTCGCGGCGGTCGATCAGCAGGCCGGCGTTGGCCAGTTCCTTCAAGTGAAACGACAGCGTGGCAGGTGCCAGCTCAAGGCGCGAAGCGATGGCGCCGGGTGTGAGGCCGTCGACGGCATGTTCGATCAGCAGCCGGAAGATCGCGAGGCGCGTTTCCTGGGCCAGTGCCGCCAGCGCGCCCACGGCCAGGGCCGCCTCCGTGCGGTCGGTCGCGGCAGTCCTCCGTTGTGCTTGATATTCCATAATTCCAATAATATGGAAGTATTGGTGCAGTGTCAATGGTGGTCGTGCAAACCGACGATTCCGGCAGATCGCCAGGCATGCGGGCGCGGCATCAGCCTCGCCTACAAGCGTTTACAGCGAACGCGCGGCATCAGATGCCGCGCTCCTTGCGCCATACTTCGAAGGCGGCCTTGGTTTCGGCGTTCGGCGGATAGGTACCGGCGAGCTTGGCCCCGCCTTGCACGCGTTCGAGAATGAACATCTCCATTTTTTCCTGCTCGACCGCCTGCTCGGCGACTTCGTCCGCGAGATGCTGCGGGATCACGACGACGCCTTCGTCGTCGCCGACCATGATGTCGCCGGGGTAGACCGCCACACCGCCACAGCCGATCGGCACGTTCTGTTCGGTGGCATGGTGGAGCAGCAGGTTGAGCGGCGCGCTGCCGCCCGCGCAGTAGACCGGAAAGTCCATCTGCGCGATCGCACCGCTGTCGCGGACCGGACCATCCGACACGAGGCCGGCCGCGCCTCGAACCATCAGGCGTGTGGTCAGGATCTGGCCGCCGGAGGCAACCCGCGTTTCACCGCGGCAATCGAGCACCAGCACATGACCCGGCGGCACGCTTTCGATGGCCTTGCGCTGCGGATGATTGGGGTCGTCGAAGGCGCTGATCTGGTCCAGGTCCTCGCGCGAGGGGATGTTGCGCATCGTGAACGCCGGGCCGACGAGATTGCCGCCCGAAGGTGTCGTCAGTTGCGCGATGCCCTGGATGAAGACATTGCGGAAGCCGCGCTTGAAGAGCTGCGTGCACAGCGTGGCGGTGCTGACGTGGCGCAGGCGCTCGCGCGTCGCGGGATCGAGTTCGGGCATCGTGGTCTCCTCTATTCGGGCAGGCAATATCAGTTTGGCTGGGCGCCCGACTTCTTGATCAGCGCGCTCCAGCGCGGGATCTCGGCCTGCATCAGCTTCGTCAGTTCCTCCGGCGTGCTGGCGACGATCTCGATGCCCATCGTCGCCTGCATCTTGTCGCGCACGTCCGGCGTCTTCAGGATCTTGACGATGTCCGTGTTGAGCTGTGTCACGATGGGCGAGGGCGTGCCCTTCGGCGCGAACACCGCCTGCCACGACACCATGACGAAGTCCTTCACGCCGGCCTCGCCCATCGTGGGCGTCTCGGGCGACAGCGGCGAACGCTTTTCCGTCGTGACCGCCAGCAGCTTCAGCCTGCCGGCCTTGACCAGCGGCAGGCCGGCGGTGAGCTGGTCGAACATGAACGCCACCTGGCCGCCCACCACATCCTGGAATGCCTGCGGCGTCCCCTTGTACGGCACGTGCGTCAGCTTGACGCCGATCAGGTCGCCGAAGAGTTCGCCGGCCAGGTGCGTGGAGGTGCCGGCGCCCGACGACGCGAACGTCCGGACCTTGTCGTCCTTCTTCAGCAGCGCGATCAGTTCCGCCACCGAATTGACCGGCAGCTGCGCGTTGACGTAGAGCGCATTGGGGATGAAGCCCACTAGCGTGATGGGCTCGAAGTCCTTGATGGGATCGTAGGGCAGGTCCTTGTACAGGCCGGCATTGATCGCGTGTGTGCTGATGGTGCCGCCCAGCATCGTGTAGCCGTCCGGCTTGGCCTTGGCCACGAAGGCCGCGCCAACGGCGCCGGCCGCGCCCGCCTTGTTCTCGACGACGACCGGTTGGCCGAGCGTCTGGGTCAGATGTTGCGCGATCGTGCGGCCGATCACGTCGGTGGTGCCGCCGGGCGTGAAGGGCACCACATAGGTGATGGGTCGGGTGGGCCATGCCTGGGCGATGGCCAGCGTGGGCATTCCCGCCAGCGCGGCGAGCGCCATGGCGAAAAGTGAATTGCGGCGGTTCATGGGAAGCCTCCTGGAAGATGTCGGGCGTGGACGCCGGTCAATGGATCTCGGGATCGGGCGTGAGCGCACCCGCCTCGAGGAAATCGAAGTCGCAGCCTTCGTTGGCCTGCGTAACGTGCTTCAGGTAGAGCGTGCCGAAGCCGCGCGTGTAGTGCGGCTTGGGCGGCACCCATTCCGTGCGCCGCCGCGCCAGCTCGGCGTCGGGCACCTGCAACGTGAGCGTGCGCGCCGCTACATCCAGCGCGATAATGTCGCCTTCGCGGACGAAGGCGAACGGGCCGCCCACGTGCGACTCCGGCGCCACATGCAGCACGCAGGCGCCGTAGCTGGTGCCGCTCATCCGCGCGTCGGAGATGCGCAGCATGTCGCGCACGCCCTGCTGCAGCAGCTTCTTCGGAATCGGCAGCTGGCCCCACTCCGGCAGGCCCGGCGCGCCTTGCGGTCCGGCGCTCTGCAGCACCAGCACGCTGTCCTTGGTGACGACCAGCGCCGGGTCGTCGATGCGCGCCGCCATGTCGTTGTAGTCGCGGAACACGACGGCCGGTCCGGCATGACGCATCAGGTGCTGTTCCATCGCCGCCGGCTTGATCACGGCGCCGTCGGGCGCCAGGTTGCCGTGCAGCACCGCCAGCCCGTCGTGCGCCACCAGCGGATTCTCGCGCGTGCGGATCACGTCGTCGTGGTACACGGTGGCGTCGGCGATGTTTTCGCCGAGAGTCCGCGCATTGACCGTGAGCGCCCCGGTTTCGAGCAGGTCGGTGAGCCGCGACAGCATGCCGCGCAGACCCCCGGCGTAATAGAAATCCTCCATCAGGTACTTGCCCGACGGACGGATGTTGGCCAGCACCGGCGTGCGGCGTGCCAGTTCGTCGAAACGTGCCAGGTCGAGCGGAATGCCGGCGCGCCGCGCCATCGCGATCAGGTGCACGATGGCATTGGTGGAGCCACCCAGCGCCAGCACGGTGGTGACGGCATTGTCGATCGCGCGCGCATCGACGATGTCGCGGATCTTCAGGTCCTCCCACACCATGTCGACGATGCGCTTGCCGGAGAGTGTCGCCATCTGCGCATGCCGCGAATCGGGCGCGGGGAT
>JANNNM010000032.1:0-4255 GCA_031398535.1 Betaproteobacteria bacterium
CCACGGGGGCCCGCCGGGCGGCCCCCCTTCCGCGCACGGTCATTTGGGGCACGCCCTCGCGGGCATTGGCCCCCCCGCCGCCGGCGCGCCCGCCCGCGCCGCACGAACCGGCGCAGCAGACCGCTACTTGTCGGCGAGCGCCTTGATGACCTTTTCGGTGATGTCGATGCGAGGGCTCGCAAAGACCACCGGATCCTGCAGGATCAGGTCGAACTTCTCGGCTTCGGCGATCTCGCGGATCACCTTGTTGGCCCGCTCCTGCAGGCTTCCCAGTTCCTCGTTGCGCCGCAGGTTCTGGTCCTCGCGGACTTCGCGCTGCATCCGTTGCAGGTCGCGGGACTGGTTGACCAGGTCGCGCTCCTTGTTGCGGCGATCGGACTCGGCCATCGTGGCGCCATCCTTGTCGAGCAGCGCCTGCAGGTCCCGGACCTGCTTCGACAGCCGCTGGATGTCGGCATCGCGCGGCGCGAACTCCTTCTCGAGCTTCTGCTGGGCGCGCTTGGCCGGCGCCGCCTCGCGGAACAGGCGCTCGGTGTTGACGAAGCCGATCTTGTACTCGACGGCGTGGGCAGCGCCCGCGGCAGCGGCAAGCAAGGTAGCGGCAATCAGGGTAACGATGCGTTTCACTGTCATCTCCTGCGCCAGGGGTCTCGGGTCCATCGATCAGAACACCGAGCCGACCTGAAACTGGAACTTCTGGATCTTGTCTTCCGGAATCGAACTGATCGGCGTGGCGTAGCTGAACTTCAGCGGCCCGATCGGGGAATTCCAGGCGACGCCCACCCCCGCCGAGTACCGGAAATTCTCGAACTGTGGCTGGAAGCCGTTCACGTACACCTGGCCCAGGTCGAAGAAGCCGCTGATACGAACCGAACGCTCGCCCTTCAGGATGGGATAGAACAGTTCGGCGTTGCCGACGATCTTGCGCTTGCCACCCAGCGTGTTGCCATAGATGTCGCGCGGACCGAGCGAACCGGTTTCGTAGCCGCGCACCGAACCCACGCCGCCTGCGTAGAACGCCTTGAAGAACGGGAATGGCTTGTCGGACAAGCCGTCGCCGTAGCCAAGGTCGGCACGCAGCATCAGCACGAATTCATCGTACACCGGCCAGAACGACTGGTTGATGTACTGGAGTTTGTAGTAAGCAAGATCGCCGAACGGCAGGCCGACTTCGACCAGTGCCGACTGCAAACGGCCGAACGAAGGATAGAGGATGTCGTTGCGGGTGTCACGCGACCAGCCGGCCGACACGATGTAGGCATTGGTGACGTATCCGAAGTCCTGCACGAACTGGTAGTAGACCGGCGGACTGTTGTCGAACAGCGACAATGACGTGTGCTCGACGCGGAAGCCGTAATTGATCGTGTCGATCTCGGACACCGGCACACCGAAGCCCAGGGCGGCGCCCAGCGTGGACGACGAGTACTGCGCCACCGAGAGCCCGGTGGGGTCGATGTTCTTGTTGTAGAGCTCGAGCGTGCGCGACACGCCATCCACCGTCCAGTAGGGCTCGGTGTAGGTCAGCGAGATCGTGCGGTTGATCGAACTGGTGTTGACCGCCAGCGCCAGCGCATTGCCGGAGCCGAAGATGTTCTGCTGCGAGACTGACGCATTGAACACCACGCCTTCGTTGCTGGAGTAGCCCACACCCGCCAGCAGGTTGCCGGTGTTCTTCTCGGCCACCGTCAATTCGATGTCGACCTGGTCCGTCGTGCCCGGCACCGGCGGCGTCTCGATGTTGACGCTGCCTTCCTCGAAGTAGCCCAGGCGCCGCACGCGGACCTTGGAGCGTTCGATCCGCGTGCCGTCATACCACGCGCCCTCGACCTGCCGGAACTCGCGGCGAATCACCTCGTCGCGGGTCTTGGGATTGCCGCCGATGTTGATCTTGCGCACATACACGCGGCGCCCGGCGTCGACGTAGAACGTGAACCCGACCGTATTCTTGGCGCGGTCGATTTCAGGCACGGCATTGACGTTGGCGAAAGCATAGCCGTCGATGCCGAGCCGCTCGCTCATGTTCTTCACCGACACCTGCATCGCCGAACGCGAGAACGTATCGCCCGGCTTGACCGCCAGCAGCCGGCGCAGCTCGGGCTCCGAGACCACCAGTTCACCCGCGATCTGGACACCGCTGACGGAGAACTTGTTGCCCTCGTTCAAGTTGATCGTGACGTAGACCTCGTCCTTGTCGGGCGAGATCGAAACCTGCGTGGACTCGATCTGGAACTCGAGGTAGCCGCGATTCTGGTAGAAGCTGCGCATCGCCTCGAGGTCGGCCTGCAGCTTCTGCTTCGAGTACTGGTCGTCCTTGGTGTACCACGACAGCCAGTTGGGCGTGGACAGCGAGATCTCGGCGCGCAGCTGTTTTTCGGTGTACGTCTTGTTGCCCACGATATTGATGCGGGCGATGTTGGCCGTGTCGCCTTCGTTGATGTTGAAGTTGACGGTCACGCGGTTGCGATCGAGCGGCGTGACGGTGGTTTCGACGCGCGCCGCGTACTTGCCACGCGTGATGTATTGCCGCTTCAATTCCTGCTCGGCGCGATCAAGCGCGGAGCGGTCGAAGATCCGGCCTTCCGCGATGCCGACTTCCTTCAGCGCCTTCTTGATCGTGTCGGTGTCGAATTCCTTGTTGCCGACGAAGGTCAGCGAACTGATCGTCGGGCGTTCCTGCACCGTGACGATCAGCACGTCGCCCTGCGCCTCGATCCGCACATCGCGGAAGAAGCCGGTGGCATACAGCGCCTTCACGGCAGCGGCGGCCTTTTCGTCGTCGATGCGCTCGCCGACCTTGATCGGCAGGTACGAGAAGATGGTGCCGGCCTCGGTGCGCTGCACGCCCTCGACGCGGATGTCGCGGACGGTGAACGGGTCGAAGGCCCACGCCGACGCGGCGAGGCACAGGGCAAGCAACGCGGCCACGGCACGTGCAGCGAGAGCACGGCATGAACCGTTGCGCAGGCCGTTGGCGTGGGGAGGCGCGGAGTGAGAGTGGGAACGCCGCGCGAGCATTTCAGAACAGTCGGGAAACGTCATTGAATAGTGCCAGAGCCATCAGGACGGCAAGCATCGCCATGCCGATGCGCTGCCCGACCTCGAAAGCGCGGTCGGATACGGGGCTTCCCTTGAGAACTTCGGCAAAATAATACACCAAATGCCCGCCATCCAACAGCGGCACGGGCAACAGATTGAGCACGCCGAGGCTGATGCTGATGAGCGCGAGATAGCCGACGAAGACGAGAGTTCCCGCCTGTACGGATTGGCCGGCGAAGTCCGCCATCGTCAACGGACCGCTGATGTTCTTGAGCGACGCCTGGCCGGTGACGATGCGCCCCAGCATCTTCAGCGTGAAGACCGACAGTTCCCACGTCTTGCGCGCGCCTTCGGCCAGGGCTTCCACCGGACCGTAGCGCACGGTGATGGCCAGCCGTTCTGCGGAAGCGGGATCGATCTTGAGGCGCAGCCCCGCCATGCCGACGATCTTGCCGGCCTGTTCGGCGGCTTCGGGCACGACCGTGATTTCTTCCACGCTGCCCTTGCGCTCCACGCGGAAGACCAGCGGCACGCCTGCGTTGGCGTTGGTGATCGTCGCGACGTCCGACGGCGAGCGAATCGTCTCGCCATTCACGCCGACGATGCGGTCCTCGGGACGCAGGCCGGCGCGCTCGCCCGGTTTGCCCGCGACCAGCTCGCCGATCAGCGGCGGCCCGAAATCGGCGCGCAGGCCCAGGGCGCCCAGCGCGTTGCCTTCCCAGTCGGCGGTCTGCAGCGCAGCAATAGTCAGCACCCGCGTCTGCGGCGGATCGCCGGCGCGCGGACCGGCCGGCAGCACCGCCATGTTCACGACATCGCGGCCCTGTGCCTTCGTGATGCGCCAGCGCAGGTCCTGCCAGCTGCGTACCGCCTCGCCATCGATCTCCACGACCAGATCGCCGCTGCGGATGCCCGCGGCCGCCGCAGCCGAGCCGGGGCCGGGCTCGGCCAGCAGTGCGCGCTGGCCGGGTACGCCGGACATGAACGTGCCGGCAAACAGCAGTACGGCCAGCAACAGATTGGCCGCCGGGCCTGCCGCGGCGATCGCGATGCGCTTCCACACGTTCTGGCGATTGAACGCGCGTGCGGCATCCGCAGGCGACACATCGCCTTCGCGCTCGTCGGCCATCTTCACGTAGCCCCCGAGCGGGATCGCCGACAGCGCCCACTCGGTCTGGTCGGGGCCGAAGCGCCGCGAGGCCACCACGCGGCCGAAACC
>JANNNM010000128.1:0-1437 GCA_031398535.1 Betaproteobacteria bacterium
GGAACATCACGCGATCGCGGAAGCGGTCGTAGCGCTTGCCGCCGTCGCCGTTGATGACGAGGCCGGCGGAATCAAGCGCGGGCTCGTCGTACTGCGGAAACACGGCGGCCAGCGATTGCCACGCCTCCGGGGCGTAGCCGATGCCGAAGCGCGCCGCCACTTCACCCGTCAGCCCGCGCGACTTGAGGTAGGCGATGGCGGCCGGCGAATCCTTCAGCTGCGCGCGGTAGAACCGCGCGGCGGCCAGCAGCAACTCGTTCAGGTCCTGCGCCTGCGCGCGGCGCTCCTTGTCGCCCGGGCGTTCGTCGCGCGGTACGTCGAGGCCGGCGTCGCGCGCCAGTTCCTCCACCGCATCGGGAAAGGACTTGCCGGCATGCTCCATCAGGAAGCCGATGGCGGTGCCATGCGCGCCGCAGCCGAAGCAGTGATAGAACTGCTTGGTGGGACTGACGCTGAACGACGGCGACTTCTCGCTGTGGAACGGGCAGCACGCCATGTAGTTGGCGCCGGCCTTCTTCAACGGGACGAACCGGTCGATCACCTCGACAATGTCGATGCGACCGAGCAGGGTCTCAATGAAGTCGTTGGGGATCATTGCCGGCTTGCTTCCAACGCCCTATGTTGCGCCAGCCGCGCGCACATTGCCACGCCGCTCTCGTGTTTTACGACGCGAGCTTCGCCTTCACCAGCGCGGCCACGGCGGTCATGTCGGCGCGTCCCGCCAGCGCGGGCTTCAGCTCCGCCATCACCTTGCCCATGCCAGCCGGACCGCTTGCACCGGTGGCCGCAATTACGGCGACGATCTGCGCCTCGATCTCGGCGGTGGACAGCGGCTGCGGCTGGTAGGTGGCCAATACGTCGAGCTCCGCTTTTTCGATGGCGACGAGGTCGGGCCGCTTGCCGGCTTCGAACTGCGTGATCGAATCGCGCCGCTGCTTGACCATCTTGTCGAGGATTGACAGCACGTCGGCGTCGGCCATGTCGCGGCGTTCGTCCACTTCGCGCTGCTTGATGGCCGCCAGCACCAGCCGGATCGTCGACAGCCGCGCGGCATCCTTGGCGCGCATGGCGGTCTTCATGTCGTCCGTGATGCGCTCTTTGAGGGTCATCGTGGTCTCGCGGTCGTGAGGCAACAGGGTAGATGCGGCGTGAATGCGACATTGCAACCCGGTGTGCGCCAACGCGGCGCCCGGAAATGCAAAAGGGGCGAATTGCTTCGCCCCCTGGTCTTGCTTCGCGCAGTGCCCGCCATCGACGGGCGCCGCGGCTACCGCGTGATCAGAACAGCTTCGGCGGCAGTTGCTGGCTGCGGATGCGCTTGTAATGGCGCTTCACGGCAGCGGCCTTCTTGCGCTTGCGCTCGGCGGTGGGCTTTTCGTAGAACTCGCGGGCGCGCAGTTCGGTCAGCAGGCCCGTTTTTTCGATGGTGCGCTTGAA
>JANNNM010000120.1:0-18002 GCA_031398535.1 Betaproteobacteria bacterium
GGCGCGCCGGCGCCATCGCCGCTGCCGCCTCGAGCAGCAGATCAAGCCCCTCGTAGGCATAGAAAGATCCGGCGAAGCCGATGACCATGCAGCCCTCGAGCCCGAGTTGCGCGCGCAACGCGGCATCCGGATCCGCCCCGATCCGGAATGCCTCCGGATCGACGGCATTGGGGATGACGGTGATCCGGTCGGGCGCAATCCCGCGCGCGATGATCTCGGTCCGCAGGCCCGCGCAGATCGTCGTCACGCGGTCGGCACCACGCAGCGCGCAGGTCTCGAGCCATCGCGAGACCCCATAGCGCAGGCTGCCCTCTTTCGTAGTGCCGTGGTCGACGGCGGCATCCTCCCACAATGCGCGCACCTCGTAGACCACGGGGATGCGCCGGCGCCAGCCGACCCACAACGCAGGCAACGCATTCAGGACCGGCGAATGCGCATGAATCACGTCGGGACGAAACGCCGCCGCCAGTGCCGAGAGCCGGCGCGCGGTAGCGGACATTTCCAGCAGGTACGAGACGCCGGGGACGCGTCGCAGCGGGGAGCGCACGCGGGGCGTGCGGTGAAAGCGGAACCCGCCTGCGTCCTCGGCCTCGACCTCGACCTCTGCCGCCGGATGGCGCGGCGTGGTGACCTGGAGCGTGGTCCAACCCAGCAGTTGCTGCTCGCGCAGGATCGCTGCCGTGCGAAACGCGTAGCCACTGTGCAACGGCAGCGAATGGTCGAGCACGTGCACGATCCGTATGGTCTCGATCACGCGGTCACCGGAGACGGTGCCACCGCAGGCTGGTCGACGACATTGCGCAGGAACGCATCGAACATCAGCAAAGTCCATAGCGGAGCGCTGTAGTCACGCTGCCCCGATTGATGCTGGTCAAGGAGCTCCTCCAGGTAGCGGCGCTCGAAGATACCGGTGGCCGCCAACCGCTCGCCGAGCAGCGCATCGCGGACGCGCTGGCGCAGCGGACCGCGGAACCATCGTGCGAGGGGAACCGCGAAGCCCATCTTCGGCCGGTACAGCACGTCATGGGGAAGGCGGGGACGCATCGCTTCCTTCAGCAGCCACTTGCCCTCGCCGCCGCGGATCTTGAGCGAGGACGGCAGCGAGCCTAGGAAATCGACCAGCTCGTGATCCATCAGTGGTTCGCGCACTTCGAGTGAATGCGCCATGCTGGCCCGGTCCACCTTCGTGTTGATGTCACCGACGAGATAGGTTTGCAGGTCGAGGTACTGGATCACTGCCAGCGGATCGTCGGTGCCCGCCTGCCGGGCGTGGCGATGGAAGACCTCCGCCGCGCGATAGCCGCCGAGCCTGGCGCGGAACGTGCTCGAGAAGAGGCGCTGGCGCATGTCGGAGCGCAGGATGGACACGCCTTCAAAGTAGGCGTCGACCGAGTCGCGCCCCAAGGCCTGGAACGTCGATTTGGCGCGGAAGATGCGCGGCGCCCAATCGGCCTTCGGGTAGGTCTTGCCCAGCCACCCGAACATCGGTCGCCGCAGTGCAAGCGGCAACGCCTGCCGCAGTTTCTCCTCCGCCACGTGCAGCCGGTAGCGCCGATAGCCGCCGAAATTCTCGTCGCCGCCATCGCCCGACAGCGCCACCGTCACGTGCTTCCGCGCCAGTTCGCACACGCGATAGGTCGGGATCGCGGAGCTGTCCGCATACGGCTCGTCGTAGATGCGCGCCAGGTCGTCGATGAGATCGAAGTCATCGCTCTCGACCCGGTCGACGAAGTGCCGCGTGCCATAACGCTTGGCCACCTGGAGGGCGAAGCGCGATTCGTCGAACGCGGGATCGGCGAAGGCAATCGAACAGGTGTTGACGGGCTCTTCGGATTGGGCCGCCATCGAAGCCACCACTGCACTCGAATCAACGCCGCCGGACAGGAAGGCGCCAAGCGGGACCTCCGCGATCATGCGCAGGCGCACCGATTCATCGAGGCGCGCAGTCAGTTCCGCCACCGCGTCCTCCGGCGAGATTGCGCGGTCCAGCGTGAAGCGTGGCGACCAGTACCCCACCGGTTCAGGCATTGCAGCGCCGGTGCGCAATGTCAGCGTATGTCCCGGCGCAAGCTTGCGGGCGCCCTTGAAGATGGTCCTGGGCTCCGGCACGTACCCCAGCGCGAAGTAATCCTCGATGGCACACGGGTCCATGTCACGCTCGAACCCGGGATGCGCGAGCAAAGCCTTCAATTCCGACCCGAACACCAGCGTGCCGTCGGCCAGCAACGCATAGTGCAACGGCTTGACGCCCAACCGGTCACGCGCCAGGAAGAGGGTTTGCTTGTTGCGGTCCCACAGCGCGAACGCGAACATGCCACGGAAGCGCTCGACGCAGGCCGCTCCCCACGCCTCCCATGCATGCACGATCACTTCGGTGTCGCTCTTGGTGCGAAACGTGTGGCCGAGCGCCGTCAACTCCGGGATCAGCGACTGGTAGTTGTAGATCTCGCCGTTGTAGACGACCACGACGCTATGGTCCTCGTTCCACAGCGGCTGCTGCCCGGTGGAAAGGTCGATGATCGACAGTCGCTTGTGCCCGAAGCCCAGCCCCGGCTCGACATGGATTCCCCACTCATCCGGACCGCGATGATGTTGCGTCTGGTTGATCCGCGTCAGGAGTTCGCGGTTGATCTCCCGCCGTCCACGCGTATCGAAGATGCCCGCTATGCCGCACATGTCGATGGATCCTGGTCAGGCGTGAGGATGGTTGCCGCGGACCAGCGCAGGCGTCGCGGTCGAGGCAGCGGAAGGCTGTAGCAGCCTGGAATAGAGGTCGTGATACCGGTCGACCATGCGCTCGAGGCTGAACTGCTGCTCCGCGCGCGCGCGCCCTGCGCGGCCGTGCTCGACCGCCAGCGCGGGATGATCGAAGTAGTGCAGGATGGCCTGCGCGAGCGCCGCGCTGTCGGCGGCCGGCACGGTGACCCCGGTCACGCCGTCGTCGACGAGTTCGCCGTTGGCGCCCACGCGCGTTGCCACCGCGGGCAGGCCGCAGGCCATGGCCTCGAGCAACGTGTTCGAGACCCCTTCGGCGAGCGACGGCAACACGAAGCAGTCGAGGCTCTGCAGCAACCCCAGGACGTCGGTGCGCTCGCCGGCAAACCAAGCGAGGTCGCGCATGCCCGCTTCGTCCAGGATGGTTTCGACCGCCCGGCGCAGCGTCCCGTCGCCCACGAACACCAGGCGCATGCGCGCGCGCGCCGCAGGACGCGCCTGCACCGCAAGCACGAATGCCCGGGCGAGGTTCGTCTGGTCCTTCACCGATTCCATCCGTCCCACCGTGCCGACCAGCCAATGGTCGGGGCCGCGGAAGCCGGCTTCCACCATCGCCGCGCGTCCGGATGCCGCCGGACGGAAGCGCCCGGTATCGACGCCATTGCAGATCTGCTCGATACGCGCGCGCGGCACGCCGACCCGCTCGTGCAGATACTGGCCAAGGTCGGGCGACAGCGCCACGTAGCGCGATACGAACGGGCGATAGACGCGCCGCAGGCGCTGGTAGAGAACCCGCGAGCCGTCGAGATCATTGACGTCACGCCCGTGTTCGCCGTGAACGCGCTTGCGCACGCCGGCCGCCCACGCGGGCACGACTGCCTCGAGCGCGGCAAGATTGCGCGTATGCACGATCATCGGCTGCCGCTGTTTCAGCAGCTTGTAGAGTTGGGGATACAGGCGCACGCCGTGTCCTGGTCCCTTGTGCAGCGAGACCAGTTCGACGTCGCGGCGCTCGATGCGGGCAGCGAAGGCAGGATCGATGTCGGTCAGCGAGACAATGGCGTGCCGCCACGACTCGGCAGGAAGCCGGTTCACCAGGTTGACGACGCCGTTCTCTAGGCCCCCGACCGCAAAGCGGTAGACCACGTGGACGATCAGCGGCGGCAGCGGCGTCATCGCGTTTCCGCGCGCACGCGATCCAGCTCGCGCTGGATAGACGGGGACATTGCCGCTGCGAACTCGCGCAGCGCGACAGCACCGCCAGGCGGCGAGGCCCCTTGCGGCGTGTACAGCACGATCAGCGCCGAGTCGTCACCGGCGCCCCGAAGCTTCGACCACGCCGTCAGTGCCTTGGCCATGTACTCGTTGCCGGTGATCCTGCCGTCGACCCAGTAGAGCCGCATCACGTCGAGTGTCTGCCTGGGACCGCCGATCTGCACCTGTTCGGTATCGATCGGCCGACCCGCCCACGTCACCGTCTCCGGGCTGCGCGACAGCTGCTTCCAGAGCACATCCTCCATCGTCGTCAACTGGTTGCCCGACGTCACGAGTTCGCGCCCCTTCGACTGGTTGCGGAAATAGGCAACGTAGAGGCCGACGTCGTTGCCGTCCTTGCGATACGACTGGCGGCGATCCCACGCAAAGCCCCGGTAGTGAGGCGTCCAGCTGGCGATCGGCGCGGGCAGCGGCTCCCATCCCTGCGCACCGGCAAACACGGCCGCAGCGGGTTGCGCCTGGGTCAGACCTGCCGCGACATGCGCGGCCAGCGGCACCCACAAGCCGGCGGCCACGACGCATGCCGCGGCGGCCGCGAAGAAGCGGGATGCCGGTACCGGCCGGCGTGACGCAGGGTTCAATGGCGCCGCGTCGGCATCCGTGCCGGCGGGCAACGCCAGCGGTGCCTCCTGCCAGAAGGATCCGACCCAGAACAGCAGCAGCATCACCAGCCCGAAGAAGAGCCAGCCATAGATCAGGTGATCGACGCCCACCGCAATCTCGTTGTCCGACACGTGGCCGAGCATCACGATCATGTAGGCGCGGAGCCAGTTGGCCACGATCGGCGCAAGGATCGACGCCACGACAAACCATACGCGCCGCCGGGTGCTGCGATAGGCCACGGCGGCATAGATCGTCCCGACCATCACCGACGCGATGATGTAGCGGATGCCGCTGCACGCCTCGACCACCGACCACATGCCCGATGGAATGACAAAGTGATTGGCTTCGCGGTAGACCGGCACGCCCGACGCGCGCAACGCCCACACCGTGAAATCGGCGGTCCAGTCGATCAGCCGTGGCACGAAGATCTCGCCCACCGGGATAGCGAACACAAGGAACACGAGCGGGAACAGCAGCACGCGCGACACGCGCAGCCCGACCACCGTGATGATCGCGGCCTGGATCATGAATGCAAGCGCGAACTGCTTCACGCCAAGCACATCGGCGGCGGACATCACGAGCCAGAGCGCGCCGCCACCAAGCACGCCGGCCAGCCCCGGCCACCAAGGCGCGGCCGCGATGCTTTCGAGGACTGCGGTCCGTCGCCAGACCAGCCACAGGCACAACGGCACCACGATGAAGCCATGCGCAAACGTATCGGAGCGGGACCAGATCGAGACGATCGACGACGCCG
Source organism: Betaproteobacteria bacterium (assembly GCA_031398535.1). Taxonomy (GTDB): domain Bacteria; phylum Pseudomonadota; class Gammaproteobacteria; order Burkholderiales; family Casimicrobiaceae; genus VBCG01. The sequence continues at coordinate 5,348 of JANNNM010000120.1, forward strand.
TCGATACATGCAGTGCCACGATGCCGAGGGCCGCCACCATCACCGCCAGCACCGGGGCGGTCGCCCAGCGGCGCCAGGTCGATGCCCTGGCGCGGGCCGGTGACGTCGATTGCGGTTCGACCGGTGCGGGCGGTGCGGGCGGGCGTGCCGGGACCGCGGGCAGGTCAGCGTTGATGCGCGGCAGCGTTTCCATGGGCGGGCAGCCTCGCGGCGCTACCCGAGGTTGCGGACCAGATGCGGCCCGAGCGCGTTGGCAACAGGCAGCGGCAAACGTCGCCACATCGCAACGAGCATCCGGAACTTGGGGTTCAATGGATTGTTCTGCGGGACGGTGTCGCGCTTGCGCAGGCCAAACTCGTAGTGCAGGGGCTCGGGCTCGAAGCCCCAGTTCTTCTTGAACTCGAAACTTCCCGTGCCACGTTTGCTGCGCCCATAGTCGAAGGTCCGCAGGCCGCGCTCGCAAGCCCGGCGCATCAGCTCCCAGTACTTGAAGTCATTCGCGGCAAGGTCGCGCGCGGCTGCGGTATCACCGGCGTAGTACGGGAGGATCTCGTCGCGAAAGCAGAAGCTCATCACGCCGCTGACCGCGCGCCCTTCGGGATCATTGACGATCAGCACCTCGCACTGCGCGCCGAACACGGCTCGCAGCTTCTCGAAGTAGGCGCGCGCGAACGGCGGGGTGCCGTGGCGATGCATGTTGTCCGCATAGAGCGCGAAGAAACGGTCGACCCCCGGATCGAGCTCGCTTGCAAGGCCATTCTTGATGCCCTTGCGCACCATGGCGCGCTGCTTGCGTGGAATCGCGAGCATGTTGGCCTCCACCTCCGGCAACAGCGACCGGCGAAACGTCACGTAGAGATCCTGCGCCGGCCAATCCGGACACGCCGCGCGTCGATTGCGAAGCTCGAGATACTCGACGTCAAGCCGCCCGGCGACTCCCGTGGCCGCGTGGACCAGGGCCTGCGTGGCCTCGTCGCTCAGTGCCGCGGGGCCGCCATAGACCGCGAAAGGCAGCGAGACCAGTGCGTGCCCGAAGAGCCGGCTCCTGACTTCGGCCAGCGGCAGCACGCCTTCGACCTGGCCGTCCCGCTCCGCGATGAGGTAGTGCGTGCGATGCCGGAAGAACTCCTCAATGATCCCGCGCCAGCCCAGCTGGTGAAAGAACGTGGCCTCCGGGCAGCGCGCGACAAACGCTTCCCAGCGCGGCGCATCCGAGGCAACGTAGTCCCGTACCACGAGGTGCGCTGCCGGTAGCGGGGCGGTGGCAACCGCCGCGGCCATCAAGCTTCACCATGCAGGAAGATCTGGTCGGCGCGATCCCATTGGAAGTCCGCGAGCAGGCGCCGCAGCCGCGGATCCATCTGCCTGAGGTTGAGGTAGTGACGGAATCGCGCCTTCGCGCCAGGACCCTCCACCCGCGGTTGTTCGGGGTCGAGTTCCCACGGGTGAAAATAGAACATTGCCGGTTGACCGTCGGTGTCGTTCACCCGCTGCAACGACCAGCGGGACACCTTGTAGGGCAGCAACCGAAAGTAACCGCCGCCACCTGCTGGCCAGTTCGAGTTCAGCATCCGCACGGTGGTCACCGGGACTTCGAGCAGCCCCGGGCGCACTTCATGCGCAAACCGCGGGGCATCAGGTGCGCCGTAGTGGTCGTGCCGGATCGGGTAGATGCTGGAGCTGTACCGGTAGCCGGCCTCGGCGATGCAGTCGAAGGCCCAATCGTTCCCGGGCCCGACCGAGAAGCTTGGCGCACGATAGCCTTGCACCACGTTGCCCGACAGGTCTTCCAGAATCGCTTTCGCCAGCCGGATGTCCGCGAGGAACTCGCCGTACCCCTGTTCGTTGGCGCGACGATGTTCGTACCCGTGGCTGGCCAGCTCATGACCCTCGTCCACGATGCGCCGGACCAGCAGCGGGTAGCGCTCGGCGATCCACCCCAGCGTGAAGAACGTCGCGCGCATCCCCGCCTCGGCAAGCATGCAGAGGATGAGGTCGATGTTGCCCTCGATCCGGCAGGGTCGATCGTCCCAGGTCGACCGCGGTATGTGGTCGGCGAACGCCGAGACCTGGAAATAGTCTTCGACGTCGATGGTCAGCGCGTTGATGATCGCGCCATCGATGACGGCATGCCGGTTCATACGTTCACCGCCTCGCGTGCATCCGGGACGAGACCGAGCCACTGCGCCAGGTCGGCCGCGATGCGTTCAGCCGCGTGGCCGTCCCACAGCTCCGGCGACCGCCCGCGCTTGCCGCCACCGGCAAATATGGCGTCGATGCACTGCAGCGTCCGGTCGAGGTCGCGTCCCACCAGCGTGTTGGTGCCCTGGTCCACGGTGATGGGGCGCTCGGTGTTGTCACGCATCGTGAGGCAGGGCACGGCCAGCGCCGTGGTCTCCTCCTGGATGCCGCCGGAGTCGGTCAGGACGACCCGCGCCTCGCCCATGAGCCCCAGCATTTCGAGGTATCCCTGCGGTGGCAGCAGCACGATCGGACCGCCGTCGACGAGTCCCGCGAGCCCGAAGCGCTCGATGTTCGCGCGCGCGCGCGGGTGCACGGGCCAGACGACCGGCAGCCGCCGCGATACCTCGCGCACGATGGCAAGCGACTCGCGCAAGGCGACGGGATCGTCGACATTTGATGGCCGATGCAGGGTGACCACGGCGTACCCCGCCGCGCCACCAACCAATTCCGCAGGCCTGCCTTCACGCGCCATCGTGGCGTGCGGGGCGACCGCGCGTTGACGATGGCGCAGCAGCGAATCGATCATCAGGTTGCCGACGAAGCGAATGCGCGTAGGGTCGATACCCTCGCGCTGCAGGTTGTCCGCCGCTGCGCGCTCCGTCGTGTACAGCAGATCGGCGATCTGGTCGGTGAGGATGCGATTGATCTCCTCGGGCATCGCGCGATCGAAGCTCCGCAATCCTGCCTCGACATGCACGACCGGAACCTGCTTCTTCGTCGCGACCAGCCCGCAGGCCAGCGTCGAGTTGACGTCGCCGACGACGATCACGGCACTGGGCTGCAGGTCGTCCATGACCGGCTCGAACCGGCGCATGATCTCGGCGGTCTGCACCGCGTGCGTTCCTGATCCGGCCTCGAGGTTGATGTCAGGAGGGGGCAGCTCGAGGTCGGCGAACAATTTCTCGTTCATCGCCACGTCGTAGTGTTGTCCGGTGTGCACGAGCACCGCCCGCGGCAACTCGCGCCGCGCCGCCAACGCCCGGGTGAGCGGCGCCATCTTCATGTAGTTCGGCCGCGCGCCGACAACGCAAAGCAGCGGCCCTGGCGAAGATGTCGGACGGCTCATCAACGGCCTGTCGGCGAGCCGGGCTTGGACGCTCGCTCCGGATGCAGCAGGTTGTGCAGCAGGTCGACGGCGGCGGACACGGTCTTTTCAAGCCGATCGATCCGTTCCTCCAGGTGGTCGAAGTGCCGCTGCAGTGCGCCGGAATCCATCCGCGCCGACAACGGGCTGTCGAGCCCCATATTGTCCGGCCCCGGGCTGCCGACGACGGCTACGTGCGACAAACCGGCGTCCGGTCCCAGCTCGTCGCCGATCTCGCGCGCAATCGCGCGTACATCGCCCGATCCCAGCGTGTGCTGCTCGGCCAGGTAGGCCGCGAGCATCATGCGATTGCAAAGCGTGTTGATGCGCCGGGGTATCCCGCCGGTCAATGCGTGAATGAGGTCGAAGGCCTCCGGTTCGAAGGCCGGGTCGCCGTTCCACCCCACATGTTTCAACCGGTGCTCGATATAGGAACGTGCCTCGGCCTTGTCAAGCGGCCCGAGATGGTACGAGGCGATCACGCGTTGCCGCAGCTGCTGCATCTGCGGTCCGCGCATCATGTCGCGCAACTCGGGCTGGCCAACGAGAAAGCTCTGCAGCAGCGCGCGGTCGCCGAGCTGGAAATTGGACAGCATCCGCAACTCCTCCACCGCGCGCTGGGTCAGGTTCTGCGCCTCGTCGACCACCAGCAGCACGCGCTTCTTGTCGACGGCGCACTGGCAAAGGAAGGCCTCGATCGACGCGAGCAGCAACGCCTTGTCCATCGACTTGACGGGCAACCCGAATGCCACCGCTACCGCACGCAGCATGTCCTCGGCATCGAGTTGCGTGCTGACCAGCTGCGCCGCAATGACCTTGGCGCTGTCCAGCTGCTCGAGGAGGCTGCGGACGATGGTCGTCTTGCCCGCACCGATTTCTCCGGTGATGACAATGAAGCCCTCGCTTTGGTACAGCCCGTACTCGAGATAGGCGAAGGCGCGCTTGTGCCCACGACTACCGAAGTAGAACGACGGATCGGGATTGAGCTGGAACGGTTTGCCGGTCAGCCCGAAGTAGGATTCATACATTGCGCCGCTTACCTGAATACATAGTTGATCCCGAGGAATGCCGCTGTTTCGTTGTAGTCTGACGCGACATTCGAGCTGAGGTTCTGGTAGCGCGCGCCCACGAATCCCGTCATGCGCGCGGAGATGGGGGTCGACAACACGATCCTCGCGATCCCCTGGTCGGTGGTGGCCGCCGGCCCGTCGTTGGCGACGGTGCGGAACGCATCGAACGACGTCACCAGGTTGACCGCCTGGGTCAGCCGGTTCGTCCAGACGATACTGCCGCCCGTCTGCGTATTGTCGTTGCCGAACGCCAACAAGGGCGGCAGTGACGTGCCTGCCGCAGAAATGGGTTCGCTGCGCACGTTGAACACCGAAAACAGCACCGTGTTGCGCACGCCAAGCAAGCCAAGCGTCGCGCTTTGCTGCTGCTGCAGCACGATCTGTTGCGCATAGAGCGTCACCGGACCCGCCAGCGTCTGCGGCAGGCCCCGCTCCTGCATGAATTGCGCGACCGCCTGCTGGCGAGCGATGGGGTCGGGGATGCTCGAGAGGTAGAGACCGTTCACGAAACCCGTGACGTCGGTGCCGCCCGTCAGGGACGCCAGTTGCTGCGGATAGGTCGTGATGTCGCGCGACACGCGCACCGTCCAGATGGTGAGTGGCGTGCGATGGTCGAAGGTGAAGAGATATGACGACCCGAAGAATCGGTGCTCCCACTTGCCGACCACGTTGGTGCGTTCCGTCGGCTGCCATTGGAAGCCGACGCCATAGACGACACCATTGGAGCTTGTCAGCAGCCCCTTGTTGTCTTCATAGCCCAGGCTGGCGTCCACCCGGAACTGCGGAGTGACGCCGTAGTAGGGCACGACGCGCCCGAGCTGCGTGACCAACGACCCCTCGTCCTCGAATGTGACGTCGGTGTAGTTGTAATTGGCATTCCAGCCAAACTGGTTGTTGCCGGTCGATCCGGCCCGGGCGATCCATTCCGTAAACCGCGAATTCTCGGTCGAGATCGGCGCGCCACTGAGGTTCGACCAGACATTGTTGTTGCGCAATTCGTAGGAAATGCCATTAGGCATGACGCCCTGCATGTAGGGCGAGATGCGGTAAGTGGTCGTGCGGTAGCGGTTGTCGGTCGCGCTCGCAAGGTCCTGCGGCTGACCCGCGAATGCTGAGAAAAATTGTTGCGCGACATTGACCGCCCCCTCGACGTGCAGGATCCGGTTGAACAGGTCGACGTCGCCCACGAGATTCAACGTCGGATAGAGCGAATTGTTGGCGTCACCCGTCCGGGCGTAGAGCAGGATCGGCAACGACAGGAATCCATCGAGCCGCGTGCGCTCCCCGCGCTCGCGGACCAGGAGCGTCGGCGTGATTTCCGTCACGAGATCCGAAGTGCGGCTGTTGGTCGGATCGAGATTGACGTTGTTGGTGACTGTTTCCTGCAGGCTGATCGCCGGATCCCACCGCCAGGTCTGCGCGGAGGCGCCACCTGTCGATGCGATCGCCACGGCAAGCGTGCAAGCGCACATCCATCCGGGCGCACGCCTGTACCGAAGTAGCGACTCAGGCGCCCGTCGGCTCATCCGCGTAGTACCCGTAGTAGGTGCCAACGTCGGTCTTGTCGGCCTTGTTGAGGACCATCAGGACCACATCGCAGCTATCGATGGTGGAGAGCGCGAGATTGACAGCCTGCTGCCGGGTGCTGTCGGCGGCGACGACCATGACGATCTGCCCCATGTGCGTGGCCAGAACACGGGCTTCGGTGGTGGCAAGCAACGGCGGCGAATCGAACACGATGATCCGGTCGGGGTAGCGCGACGCGAGTTCGCGTAGCAGGATGGCCATCTGTTCGCTGGCCAGCAATTCCGTGGCGCGGCGATGGTGGGATCCGGCTGGCAGGATGGAAAGGTTGGGGATGTTGGTGCGCACCAGCACGTCCCCGACATCGAGATCATCGCGGGTGAGCAGCTCGAGCAATCCCGGGGAATTGGCAACCCCGAGCTGCTTGGGCAGATCGGGATGCGCCACGTCGCCATCGACCAGCAGCACCGTGGTGTCGAGCTCCATTGCGATGCTGAGCGCCAGGTTCACCGAAGTGAAAGTCTTGCCTTCACCAGGCAGTGCGCTGGTCACCATGACGAGGTTGCCATTCTTGATCCTGACGCCGGAGCGGTTCGTGGCGTTGAGCACGATCGGGCGCTTGATCACCCGAAACTCATCCGCGATTTGCGAGCGCGGGGCATCGGGAGTCACGTAGCCGCGATTCTTCAGGCGCTCCAGATTGAACTCAAGGATTGGCGGCCGCTGCCGTGCGCGCGGGGCGCGCGGCGCCGGCGTTTCCGGGTCGACGGGCAATGCCTGGCGCACGGCAAGCCCCGCGGCACCGGGTGCCAGTTCGCGAACGACGGCCTCGGGCGTCGACAACGCACTTGGCGTGATCGGGGGCAGCGGCTTCTCGTTCTCCGGGGGCGGCACGGCCTCGCTGATGTCCGCGCCCGCCCGGCGCAGTTCTTCCAGCCGCTTGGCTGCTTGTTCAATGAGGTTCATCGCAGTTCCCTATCCGACGAAACGAGCCAGGATGCCGGTCAGGGAGAACACGGCGGCAAACGACACCAGCAATCCTCCCATGCCTCCCGCAAACAGGAACGCGTTGCGTCGCCGCAACCTGTTCAATGTCTCGGTAGGCAGCATGGTCACCATCCCGAGAATGGGGCGCTTGGTAATGTCGCGCAGCGAACGCGCATCGTGGAAGGTGGGCATGATCTGGCTGGCGACAAAACTAACGACCAGGCCCGCGGCCAGCGCTGCCGCGAAGGCCAGACCGAGCAGCGCCACGCGGGTGGGCGCCACCGGTTGCGGGGCGACCCGCGGAGGATCGATCACGCGGAACTGGGTGCCGCCAAAGTCCTGGACGCCTTCGCCGATCGTCGCCGACTGCCGGCGCGAGAGCAGCGTCTCGTAGGTCTTCTTCTGGATTTCGTAGTCGCGGTTGAGTTGCGTGAATTCGGCCTCGACCTGCGGCACCAGGCGCGCGGCGCTCTTGAGCTGCGCATACTGGCCTTCATAGGCGGACAGCTTCGCCCGCAGCGACGCCACGTTGGCCTCGGACTCCGCCAGCGAAACCTTGAGCTGCTGGAACACGGGATTGCGGTCCGAGGATCCGTCGCTGCCGCGCTGGGAGGCGCTTGCGGCACGCCGGATGGCCTGCAGCTCCTGCAGCCGCTGATCCTCCAGCAACTCGATGTTGCGTTTCGTCGCCACGACGTCGGGGTGCTGGTCTGTGTACCGGCGCGTCAGGTTGTCGAGCTCGGTCCGCAACACCGACAGGCGCGGGTCGACGGAGGTACCGGTCAGCGGTGCAGCAATGGCTGGTGCCTCGGGCAGCAGCACCGCGGTTTCCCCGGCCAGCTCGCGCTTGTAGGAGTCACGCGATTGTTCGGCCGCCCGCAACTGAAGGCGAGCGTTCTCGATCTCTTCGCCGATCTTCGACAACCGCCCGAAGTAATCCGGTCCGCCCTGGCCGGCCACGCCGAGGTACTTCAAGCGGAAATCCTTGAGACGACCCTCGGCCGTCTTCAGGCTTTCCTCGTATTGCTTGATCTGTTCGTCGACGAAGCGGACAGCAGTCCGCGAGTCCTGGCGCTTGTCGCCGAGGCTCGACTCCACGAAGATCGTCAACAGCGACTGCACGATCTTCCGGGCTTGCTCGGGGTTGGAGTCACGATAGGAAATCGTGTACAGGTTGGTCGAGACGTTGCCGGAGAGCTTCAAGCCCGCGCCGACGGAGTCAATCAACTCCTCCCGTGCGGCCACCGAGGGCGTCGACAGGTCAAGATCCGCCATCCGCACCAGTTTCTCGACGTTGGGTCGGCTGATCAGCGTCCGGCTGATCAGCAGCACCTGCTGGTCGAGATTGGGCTGGATCGACAACCCTTCCATCAGCGGCCGCAGCAGCGTCTGCGTATCGACGTAGAGCCGCGCACTGGCTTCATAGCGATCCGGTATGCGCAGGGCGACCGTTACGGCGACAATCGCGACGATCCACGCGGCAGCAAGCCCGATCCAGCGGCGGTGCCACATGCCGCGAAGAATCGTTAGCGCCTGATGAACGAGCTCATCCATGGGAAACCTTCATCGGGGCAAGACGGCGCCGAAGCAACGTGCTTCGGGCGCGGTCAGAACCAGCTTTGTGGAATGATCAGGATGTCGCCCGGTCGCATGTCGACATTGGCGCTGATGTCCCCGCGCTTGACGAGATCGCGCAGACGCACGCTGTACGACTTTCCGCCTTCGGCGAAGCGAACAATGCTGGCACCGTTGCCATCGGCGAAGTCGGTAAGACCGCCCACCTGGATCATGACGTCGAGCAGCGACATGTTCTTGCGGTAGGCCAGTACCTGCGGCTTGGTGGCTTCACCGATCACACGTATCTGCTCGCTGGAGGGGCCGACGAAATTCGTCACGACCACGGTCACAACCGGATCCCGGATGTACTTGCCCAGCGCCTTTTCAAGATCGCGCGCCAGTTGCGTGGGCGACTTGCCCAGCGCGATGACATCGTCGACCAGCGGCGTGGTGACCTTGCCGTCGGGTCGTACCGGCACCGACAGCGAAAGCTCAGGATTGCGCCAGACGATGATGTTCAGCGTATCGAGCGGACCGATGATGTAGTCGTACTCGATGTTGCCGATGTCGCGCGGCGCCGGCGGATAGGGCGAGGCACACCCGGCAATGAGGACGACTGCCAGAGCGCCGGCAAGCCACTTCATGACATTCCAGCGACCGGCTGCGCGCACCACAAGACTCTCAAATAGGACTTTCATCACGTCTCCCTGTTCAACCGCGACCGATAGCCATCGTAACACCGGGATTATTGCGCGCGCACCAGTTGGGATGTCAGCAATCTCATGACATCGTCGTGGCATGATATCGGCTGCCGGGCTGTTGCCGCCGATGGCGTGTTCACCACCCGACACACGGCGTCCGTGGCGTGACGAGCTGGCGTCGAACCCGCAACCGCGTCTGGATGCGGAGTCGCGCAGCGTATCGCACATCGCCGCGAAAACGTAGCAAAATAGTTGTTGGTGCCTGCATCGCCTCGATCAACCCGTTAACGACAAGTTGTCGCCGACACGTTGGCGCCACGGCGGCCGTTCCGACGCGCCGCAGCCTTAGTCACCGTCTTTCTGCGGCCAACCCGCCGGGAGTCGGATCGAGGTGATCGCCAGACGGACTGCACCGGGCGGACGGTTGCCTGCCGGCAACGTAGAGTCCGTGTGCACCGATGTGGGCCCAAAGCCAGCGTCGAGAAAATTTACAGTGCCCAGGTCTTGTCGCAGGGAATTTATTCTAATCTGCTGAAGATAAACAATATTTTCCGCTGGCACGGAGACTGCTTTAATGGTCCCGCAAGCAGTATCCCCGCTGGATGCACCAATCAAGAAGGAAGGCAGGCCATCATGTTCAAAACTCTTAAAGTTGCCGCTGCATCGGTTCTGTTGGCGGTTGGCATCGTTGCCACGCCGGTCAACGCCGATCCGTTGCCGATCATTGGTTCGATTTCGGTTACCGGTTTCCTCCCCAACTCAAGTCTTCCGGCCGGCGCCAGCACCAGCGTCGTCTCGGCGCTGACGGGCATCAGCCACGATGGTGGCATTGGGTTCGCGGGTGGCTGCTCTGGCACCTTCAGCGCAGAAGCCAGCTGCCCCGCCGTTGCGGCGATGACGGATTGGTTTTTCGCAGGTCCGTTCCCCAACATCATCGTGGTCGATGGCTTCACGTTTGACCTGACCGGTTCTTCGGGCATCACGCCTGTGCCGCTCGTCTGCGTCGCTGGCGGCGATACCTGCAACGACAAGCTCACCATTTCGCTCGCCGGTATTGTATCGGGCAATGGTTATGCGCCTACGGCGTTCACGGGCAGCCTGTCGTTGTCGGGTTCCTGCGTCGGCAACGTCGGCGGTTCGGGCACCTGCTCCGGTTTCCAGTCGGGTGGCTTCACGTACAGCCTCTCCGCAGCCGGTCGCTCGGTTCCGGAACCGGGCACGCTGGGCCTGCTGGCCATCGCGCTGCTGGGCCTTGGCGTGATGCGTCGCAAGATGAGCTGATCAGTTACCGCTCCAAACAACAAGGCCGCCTTCGGGCGGCCTTGTTGTTTCTGGAACCCGGGCTCGCGCGACGTCTACGCCGTCCGCACGAAGTAGACCGGCTTGTCGAACGCCTGCGCGATGACGATCCCTTTCAGGGCGGGCACGTATTGCATCCGGGTATAGATCGCGGTGTCCCCGCCATTGACCCCGGCACCGTGGGTCACTGGCGGCGTTCCCGTCACTGGTAGCAGCGCAACATCGAACGTGACCGGGTCGATGGCGTGGATCACGCCCTCGTCCGTAAAGTAAAGATACTTGTCCAGGATCGGGTCGTGCAGGAATCCCGCACCCGACGCCCGCTTCAACGGAATGCCGGTCGTCGCGGGTTCGCGATAGGCCAAAGGCTGCGCCGACAGGTCAAAATAGCCAAGCACGGTCGGCGCCTTGCCGGGGTGCGGCCCGACCCGCACCAAGCGATTGCGAACCGGGTCCACCATCGCTATGCCTCGATCGAAATCCACCCAGTTCATGTCGGCGATGATGCCGCCCGGGGCACCTGTATCGTTCTTCCACACCTGGAGCAGGTGCGAACTCGGGAAATAGACGTCACCGGTGCGCGGATTCTGGGCCGTCCAGTTGCCCTCGAAGCCGCCGTCGCGGGAGTTCATCGTTCCGAAATGGGCCGCAGGATACCAGCGCGCACCCGGCACCAGTTCGATGCCGTCTACCGCCCACCCCTTGCCTTGATCCATGGGCCACACGGGTCCGCACCCGTACACCAACAGCGCGTTGCGCTGGGTGTTGTAGTGCGGCGCACTATAGGAGTGGCGCGATACGGGTGTGCCGTCCGGGTTGTAGTAAGCCTTGCTGTTGGAGGCGTTGGGCCAGGTGCCAGCGGCCGTAGACGGTTTGACGAGGCAATACCAGCGTGGTGCGTCAGCGAGCAACGGTAGTGCGCGCACCTCGTTGCCACCCCAGGTCCGTCCGCCCCCGCCGAATGACATCAGCGTGCAATCGGCCGCGCGCAGCGCGCCGCCGCTGAAGGTGAACGTGCCTGTCAGCGGATTGGTCCCGTACCCGATGTCCTTCCAGTTCCGATCGGTGAGCCCCGCCGCGACGAGATCGGCCAGCACCGCCGGGCTTTCGGCCTGGCGCGTGTTGGCGATCGCGATCCACTCGAATGCCTTTTTTCCGCGAAGCCATGCCGGCAACACGGTCACGGCAGTCTCGGGGAAACGCAGCGCAGTTGAGGTGACCTTGATCAGGAGCCTCCGTGGCGATAGAGGATGAGGTTGGGATTGGGAGGTTCCACACCGCCCGCCCACAAGGTCCAATCGTTCCTGGGGTCGTATACACCGAGGCGCGCGGACAGACTCACGCCGGGCGGAAGAACAGGTCGCGCATCGCGCCACGCATTGCGATCCGGCTCGTAGACGTAGAGCTTGCCATCGTTGAGATTGATGTACTCGACGACTCGGTGCTTGCTGTTGAACACAATATGCGTGTGATTGGTCGCGCGCGGCGTTTCGAGCGGTCCCGGCGGCGGCGCCCGTTCGGTGAATGCCCCCGTATCGAGATCGATGCGGAGAAAGTGGGCATCGATCGGGTCGATGACATAGACGCACCGCCCCTTGAGGTCGATGGCGAAGTAGTCCTTCCAGATGCTGGGCGAGCGGCCCTTGCTGTTGTCCGGGAGATTGACCGGTGCGCGCCAGGCGGGCGGCGACACCGCGATGTTCAGCACCTGTAGTTTCGGCCCGAGCCCGACCCGGGTGATGGTGCGCTTCACAGGATCGAGCCACGCGAACCACGAGTCCGCGGCCGCGGTCCCGGCAACGACGCCGGCGCGCGTCCATCGCATCGCCATCGGCGCAAATGGGTCGAAGCACATCACTTCGTTGATGATGAAATTCGGGTCCGACGCGCGCGCCGACGTCTCGTTCGGGGGATTCTGCGACGTCGTCTCCATCACGCCGGGGATCATCCAGAACTTGCGGAGTTGCGGATCCCATTGCCAGCCCACGTGATCGGGGTGCTTGGGCTGGACGGACGTGCCGCCGAACCCTTCATACGGATACTCGAGGCGCCAGCCGGCATTGGGATTCCTGGCGTTGGCGAGCCGCTCGGCAAGATCAAGCGACCAAGTCTCCTGCCGATAACTGTCGGCCCACGATTTGCCGGCGTAGTCGCCCCCCACGAAGTAGAGGCGGCCGTTGTCGGGGCAA
>JANNNM010000153.1:0-5477 GCA_031398535.1 Betaproteobacteria bacterium
ACACGGGCGCGCGTTCGGTGATGTGTATCAAGGTGCTCGGCGGCAGCAAGCGCCGGTACGCGCACATCGGTGACGTGATCAAGGTCTCGGTGAAGGATGCCGCGCCCCGCGGCCGCGTGAAGAAGGGCGAGATCTACAACGCCGTCGTCGTCCGTACCCGCAAGGGTGTGCGGCGCCCGGATGGCGCGCTGATCCGCTTCGACAAGAACGCAGCCGTCCTGCTCAACGCCAAGCTCGAGCCGATCGGCACGCGCATCTTCGGGCCCGTCACGCGCGAGCTGCGCAACGAGCGCTTCATGAAGATCGTGTCGCTCGCTCCTGAAGTGCTGTAAGGGAATCCTCCATGAACAAGATCAAGAAGGGCGACAGCGTCGTCGTCATCACCGGCCGCGACAAGGGCAAGCGTGGCGACGTGGCGCGGGTCGTCGATGACCGTCACGTGATCGTGAACGGCGTCAACACCGTCAAGAAGCACACGAAGCCCAACCCGATGAAGAACCAGCCGGGCGGCATCGTCACCATGGAAGTGCCGATCGACGTTTCCAACGTCGCGATCTGGAACCCGGTGACGCAGAAGGCCGATCGCATCGGCACGCGCATGCTCGAGGACGGCCGCAAGGTCCGCTTCTTCAAGAGCAACGGCGAGCAACTGGTCTAAAGGACATTTGAAGATGGCCCGCCTGAAAGAGCAGTACACCAAGGAAATCGCCCCGGCGCTGATGAAGCAGTTCGGCTACAAGTCGCCGATGGAAGTGCCGCGCCTGACCAAGATCACGCTGAACATGGGCGTGGGCGAGGCCACTGGCGACAAGAAGATCCTGGACAACGCCGTGGCCGACATGCAGAAGATCGCCGGCCAGAAGCCCGTGATCACCAAGGCCCGCAAGGCCATCGCCGGTTTCAAGATCCGCGAAGGCTACCCGATCGGCTGCATGGTCACGCTGCGCCAGGATCGCATGTACGAGTTCCTCGACCGCTTCGTCACCATCGCGCTGCCGCGTGTCCGCGACTTCCGCGGCATCTCGGGCCGCGCCTTCGACGGCCGTGGCAACTACAACATCGGCATCAAGGAACAGATCATTTTCCCGGAGATCGAGTACGACAAGGTCGATGCTCTCCGCGGGATGAACATCTCGATCACGACCACCGCGAAGAACGACGCCGAAGCCCGCGCGCTGCTCCAAGCGTTCCGTTTCCCGTTCAAGAACTAACGGCCCGCCATGTCCAAACTGTCCGTGTTGAACCGCAACGAGAAGCGCAAGTTGCTCGTCATCAAGTTCTCGAAGAAGCGCCTTGCCCTGCAGGCGATCATCGACGACCCCAAGGCTTCGGAAGAGGTTCGTTACGCAGCGCGTCTCAAGATCCAGGCGCTGCCCCGCAATTCCAACAAGACGCGGGTGCGCAATCGTTGCGCGCTGACGGGTCGTCCGCGCGGCGTGTACAGCAAGTTCGGTCTCGGCCGCCACAAGCTGCGCGAGTTCGCGATGCGCGGCGAAATCCCCGGCATCGTCAAGGCCAGCTGGTAGCAAACACATATTCGGGTGGTATCGCATGAACATGACTGATCCTATCGCCGACATGCTTACCCGCATCCGCAATGCGCAGATGACGGAAAAAGCCACGGTCGTGATGCCTTCTTCCAAGGTGAAGATCGCCATCGCCAAGGTCCTGAAGGACGAGGGCTACATCGATGGCTTCGCAGTCGCCGGCGAGGAAGCGAAGCCGATGCTCGAGCTGGCGCTGCGTTATTACGCAGGCCGCCCCGTCCTCGAGAAAATCGAGCGCGTGTCGAAGCCCGGCCTGCGCATCTACAAGAGCAAGGACGAGATCCCGCGCGTGATGAACGGGTTGGGTATCGCCATCGTGTCGACGTCGCATGGCGTCATGACCGATCGCAAGGCCCGCGCCACCGGTGTCGGCGGCGAAGTGCTCTGCATCGTCGCCTGATCAGGAACGCCTACTATGTCCCGCATTGGTAACAATCCGATCAAGCTCCCCGCCAAGGTGGAAGTCACGCTGGCGCCGGGCAAGATCACCGTCAAGGGTCCGCTGGGCGAGCTCGTTCGCACCTACGGCGACTCGGTCTCGATCGAAAAAGACGGCGAGCAGCTGGTGTTCAAGGCGCTCAACGCCGAAGCCGGTCCGATGCACGGCACCATGCGCGCGCTCGTCGCCAACATGGTCAAGGGCGTCACCGACGGCTTCCAGCGCAAGCTGACCCTGGTGGGCGTCGGCTACCGTGCCGCGGCCGCCGGCGACAAGGTCAACCTCACGCTGGGTTTCTCGCACCCCGTGGTCCACACGATGCCCAAGGGCGTCAAGGTGGAGACCCCGGTGCAGACGGAAATCCTGATCAAGGGCATCGACAAGCAGGCCGTGGGCCAGGTCGCCGCCGAGATTCGCGCCTACCGTCCGCCGGAGCCCTACAAGGGCAAGGGCGTGCGTTACTCCGACGAGCGCGTCGTCATCAAAGAGACGAAGAAGAAATAAGGAATGGTCATGGACAAGAAACAAGCCCGTAACCGCCGTTCGCGCCAGACCCGTGTCCGCATCGCCCTGCAGCGTGCGACGCGCCTGGTTGTGATCCGCTCGAACAGCCACATCTATGCCCAGATCATCGCGCCCGATGGCGATCGTGTCCTGGCCAGCGCCTCGACGGTGGAAGCCGACGTGCGCAAGGACGGCAAGTCCGGTGGCAACAAGGCTGCCGCTGTCGTCGTCGGCACGCGCATCGCCGAAAAGGCCAAGGCGCTCGGCATCGAAGCGGTGGCGTTCGACCGTTCAGGTTTTCGATATCACGGCCGCGTTAAAGCGCTGGCCGACGCAGCCCGCGAAGGCGGCCTCAAGTTCTGATGCCGCGTTTCCACGCGCACGACGATACCAGGTAGACCAATGGCCCAACAACGCTCCAATTCGCGCAATCAGCAGCAAGACGACCGCGGCGACGGTCTCAAGGAAAAGATGATCGGGATCAACCGCGTCACCAAGGTGGTGAAGGGCGGACGGATCCTCGGTTTCGCGGCACTCACCGTCGTGGGTGACGGCGACGGCCGCATCGGCATCGGCAAGGGCAAGGCCAAGGAAGTCCCCGTGGCCGTGCAGAAGGCGATGGAAGAAGCCCGCCGCAAGATGGTCAAGGTCAGCCTGAAGAAGGGCACGTTGCATCACGCCGTCGAAGGCCGCCATGGCGCCACGAAGGTGTTCATGCAGCCCGCCGCTGACGGTACCGGCGTCATCGCCGGCGGCCCGATGCGCGCCGTGTTCGAAGTGGTCGGCGTGACCAACGTGCTGGCCAAGTGCCACGGCTCTACCAACCCGTACAACCTCGTTCGCGCGACGTTGAATGGCTTGATGAACTGCAGCGCGCCGTCGGACATCGCGGCCAAGCGCGGCAAGACGATCGACGAAATCCTGGGGAACTGACCATCATGGCCGGCGAAAAGAAAATCAAGTTGACGCTCGCCAAGGGCGTCTGCCGCACGCGCACGGATCACCGTGCGACGGTGCGTGGACTTGGTCTCAAGTGGACCAACCATTCGGTCGAAGTCATCGACACGCCGTGCACGCGCGGCATGATCAACAAGGTCGGCTACCTCTTGAAGGTCACCGAGCAGTAACGGAGCAACGCCATGCGTCTCAATACAATGAAGCCGGCTGCCGGCAGCACCAAGAACCGCCGTCGCGTCGGACGCGGCATCGGTTCGGGCCTCGGCAAGACCGCGGGCCGCGGCCACAAGGGTCAATCGTCGCGTTCGGGCGGCTTCCACAAGGTGGGCTTCGAAGGCGGCCAGATGCCGCTGCAGCGTCGCCTGCCCAAGCGCGGCTTCGTCTCGCTCGCCAAGAACGACTGGGCGGAAATCCGCCTGACCGACCTGCAGAAGCTGGGCCTCGACGAAGTGGACATGCTGGTCCTGAAGGCCTCGGGCCTCGTCGCCGGCTCCATCAAGACGGTCAAGGTCATCAAGACCGGCACGATCGAACGCGCAGTCAAGCTGACGGGCGTGCAGGCGACCAAGGGTGCCAAGGCGGCCATCGAAGCCGCCGGCGGCAGCGTGGCCTAAGGCCACGCAACCATCCAGGGATTCGAAAAGGACTACGTGGCTACTGCCAATCCGGCGCTGAAAAGCGGAAACAAGTACGGCGATCTCAAAAAGCGCCTCTGGTTCCTGCTGGGCGCACTCGTCGTTTTCCGGATCGGGACGCATATCCCGGTGCCGGGCATCAACGCGTCCGTGCTGAACGAACTGTTCCAGCAGCAGCAGGGCGGCATCCTCGCACTCTTCAACGTGTTCTCGGGTGGCGCGCTGTCGCGCTTCTCGATCTTCGCGCTGGGCATCATGCCGTACATCTCGGCGTCCATCATCATGCAGCTGTGCACGGTGGTGGTCCCCTCGCTCGAGGCGCTGAAGAAGGAAGGCGAAGCCGGCCGCCGCAAGATCACGCAGTACACGCGCTACGCCACGTTGGGTCTCGCGTTGTTCCAGGCGCTTGGCATCTCGGTGGCGCTGGAATCGCAAGCCGGGCTGGTGCTCGATCCGGGTCTCATGTTTCGCGTCGTGTCGATGACCACGTTGGTATCGGGCACGATGTTCCTGATGTGGCTGGGCGAGCAGATCACCGAGCGCGGCCTGGGCAACGGCATCTCGCTGCTGATCTTCGCGGGTATCGCCGCGGGTCTGCCCAGCGCGATCGGGCTGACGCTGGAGCAGGCACGCACGGGCGCCTATTCCATTCCGCTGGTGCTGGGCATTGCGGCGCTGGTGATCGGTGTGACCGCTTTCGTGGTGTTCGTCGAGCGCGCGGTACGCAAGATCCTCGTCAACTACGCCAAGCGCCAGGTCGGCAACAAGGTGTACCAGGGGCAGAGCTCGTTCCTGCCGCTGAAGCTGAACATGGCCGGGGTCATTCCGCCCATCTTCGCGTCGTCGATCATCCTGTTCCCCGCCACCATCGCGCAGTGGTTCGGGCAGGGCGACAACACGATCTGGCTGCGCGATCTCGCGTCCACGCTGGCACCGGGGCAGCCGGTGCATGAACTGCTGTATGCCTCTGCCATCATTTTCTTCTGCTTCTTCTACACGGCGTTGCAGTACAACCCGAAGGAGACGGCGGACAACCTGAAGAAGGGCGGTGCGTTCATTCCAGGCTACCGCCCGGGCGACCAGACGGCAAAGTACCTGGAGAAGATCACGCTGCGTCTGACGCTGCTGGGGTCGATCTACCTGGTGATCGTGTGCTTCATCCCGAATTTTCTGATCGCGTGGAAAAACGTGCCGTTCTACTTCGGTGGAACGTCGCTGCTGATCATCGTGGTTGTAACGATGGACTTCATGACCCAGGTGCAGGCCTATCTCATGTCGCAGCAGTATGAAAGCCTTCTCAAGAAGGCCAATTTCAAGGGCGGACTGCCGACGCGCTGATGGCGAAAGAAGACACGATTCAGATGCAGGGCGAAGTCGTCGAGATGCTGCCCAATG
>JANNNM010000203.1:0-2483 GCA_031398535.1 Betaproteobacteria bacterium
GATGGGTCCCACCGGCGCACCTACCGAGATCGAGCCCGGCGAAACCGTCGTACTGGTCGGCGGCGGACTCGGCAATGCCGTGCTGTTCTCGATCGGCCAGGCGTTCCGCCGCGCCGGTTCGAAGGTGCTGTACTTCGCGGGCTACAAGAAGCTCATCGACCGCTACAAGGTCCGCGATATCGAGGCCGCGGCGGATGTCGTCGTGTGGTGCAGCGACGAGGCGCCGGGTTTCGCGCCCGATCGCCCGCAGGACCGGACCTTCGTCGGCAACATCGTCGAGGCGATGCGGAGCTACGCTGCGGGTGAACTGGGCGAGCCGTCGATGGCTCTGGCGGCCGGCGATCGCCTCATCGCGATCGGCTCCGACAAGATGATGGCGGCGGTCGCCCGCGCGCGCCACGGCGTGCTGGCGCCGTACATGAAGGCGGGGCATCGCGCGTTCGGCTCAATCAACTCGCCGATGCAATGCATGATGAAGGAGATCTGCGCGCAGTGCCTGCAACCGCAGATCGATCCGGACACCGGCAAGGTCTCCTACGTCTTCTCGTGCTTCAACCAGGACCAGCCGCTCGACCGCGTCGACTTCGCGGGACTCGACCTGCGGCTGCGGCAGAACGCCGTGCAGGAGAAGCTGACGAAGCAGTGGATCGCGCACGTGGCGGCGCTGGCGCCGGCAGCCGACGCGCCATAACAGGGCGGCGCGCCAAAAGACAACGCCCGCTCGAAGCGAGCGGGCGTTGCGGGATTGGTGCCGGCGAAGAGAGTCGAACTCCCGACCTTCGCATTACGAATGCGCTGCTCTACCAACTGAGCTACGCCGGCGTACTTCGTGCCAAGCCCATGATTATAGCCGGAAACAGCGCCCCGTAGCAAGGCAGGCAACGCCCTGCGGCAGGCGCCCCCACCGCGTCTGGGCCTCTGCCGCTACGGCTCGCGGCGATGCGGCGCGCCGGAGATACCCAGCAGCGCATCTGCGCCGTTCCACATGATCTGCACCCCGATGCACAGCAGGATGAAGGCGGACAGTCGCAGCACCACCTGCGTGCCGCTGCGCCCCAGCCAGTTGCCGAGCCGCCGCGAGTAGCGATAGCACGCGTAGATCGACAGGCAGACGAGCACGACGCCCACCACGGAAGTCACCGCCGCCGCCACGAACGAGCGGGCCGTCGACGGATGATTGGCGCCCAGCGTGATGGCCACCGAGATGGACCCGGGCCCGACCGTCAGCGGCAACGTCAACGGATAGAACGCGCGCGTTTCGATCGAATCGGTGTTGGCGGCCGCTGCCGTCGTGGCATCGACGGCGATCTCGCCCTCGCGCAGCAGGCCCCACGCGAGGCTGCAGACGACGAGTCCGCCCGCCAGTTGCACCACGGGGATCGACAGCCCGAAGAACTGCAGCACGAAGCCGCCGATGAAGATCGACGCCAGCAGCAGCACGAAGCCGTTGATCGCCACCTTGCGCGCGAGGATGGTCCGGGTGGCGTCATCCACGTTGCCGGTCAGCGCCAGGAACACCGGCGCAGTGCCGAGCGGATTGACGATCGGCAACAGCGCGCCGATCACGAGCAGCAGTCCCTCCAGCAGATGGCGCAGTTCCGCGGTCACTTGGGCGCCGGGATGGCAACGGTCGGCGGCGTTCCGGTCACGGGCACCGCCACACCCGGCACGGTTGCGAAGTTCACTTCGGCGAGCAGCGTACGGACACCGTTCCATGCGATCTCGACACCGATGCACAGCACGATGAAGGCCGATAGCCGCAGCACGACCATCGTACGGGTGTGGCCCAGCCATTTGCTGACGCGCTCCGCGTAGCGGTAGGCCAGCCAGACAATGAGGGCGATCAGCGCCACCGCGCACAGCGACGCAACGAAGGCGACCAGCATGCGCTCGACGCCGTGGGCGTGGTTGGCGCCCAGCGTGATTGCCACCGAGATGGCGCCGGGATCGACCGTCAGCGGCAGCGTCAGCGGGTAGAACGCGCGCATCAGCGCCATGTCGTCCGGCAACGGCGCGACCTCGGTCGGCGCCTGGGCGTCGTGCGTCAGCAGGTTCCAGCCCAGCGCGCACAGCACGGCGCCGCCCGCCACCTGCACCACCGGCACCGAGAGTCCGAAGAGCTTCAGCACGAAGGCGCCGAAGATCAGCGACCCCATCAGCAGCAGGAACGAGTTGATCGCGATCTTCCAGGCCAGCTCCTGGCGTGCCTTGCGCGAGCTGCCTGCCGTCATCGCCAGGAACATCGGCGCGCTGCCCACCGGATTGACGATGGGTAGGAGGCCCGCCACCACCAGCGCAAAGGCCACCACGAAGTTGCGCAGGTCGTCGGCGATCGATAGATCAGGCATGAAGGTCTCGCGGGGCGTCGCGGGCGGGAAGCCTTGGCGCGCGTACACTAGCACGCCACGCGCAGGCCGAAAAACGCTTCCCCCTTGTCCGATACCCGTCCCATCTTTGGTTTTCATGCCGTCACCGCGCGCCTG
>JANNNM010000206.1:0-1585 GCA_031398535.1 Betaproteobacteria bacterium
CGAACAGTTTCTCCACGGCCTGCGGTGTCAACACCGACGTCGGCTCATCCATGATCAGCAGGCGTGGGTCCTGCAGCAGGCAACGCACGATCTCGACCCGCTGCCGTTCGCCGACGGACATCGTATGCACGTGGCGATCGGGGTCGAGCGGCAAACCGTAACGGGTGGATACCTCACGGATCCGCGCCGGAAGATCGGCGCCGCTGCGGTCACGTTCCAGCGCCAGCGCGATGTTGTCGGCCACCGTCAGGGTCTCGAACAGCGAGAAGTGCTGGAACACCATGCCGATGCCGAGCTTCCGCGCGCGCGCCGGATTCGCGATGGCAACAGGCTTGCCTTCCCAGGCGATGACGCCGGTGTCCGGCTTCACCGCGCCGTAGATGATCTTCATCAGCGTCGACTTGCCGGCACCATTTTCGCCGAGCACCGCGTGGATCTCGCCCGGCAGCACGGTGAGATTGACGTCCTGGTTGGCAATCACCGCCGGATAGGCCTTGGTGATGCCGGTCAATTGCAGGCGCGGCGTGCCAGACGCGTCGTTCATGCGCGCGGTGTCCGCGTTGACGAGGCGCCCGCCATGGGCACTGCGCGTGGCGACGTGGTGGTGACGGCGTGCGGACTTTGCTGCGCCATCGCGGCCTCGCGCAGCGCCAGGATCTCCGCCACGACGCCCACGGCGATGGCGCCGGGTTCCTTGCTGCGGATCGTCGTGCCCGGCAGCACGCCGATCGGGCATACGATGCGCGCGAGCGCGGCCGCGGATGCGCCACGCGCGGCCAGGCGCTTCTCGAACTGGCTGCGCTTCGATCGCGAGCCGATCAGCCCGACATAGCGCCAGTCGTCGCGCCGCAGCGCGGCCTGGGTCAGCGCGAAGTCGAGGGCGTGGCTGTGGGTCAGGATCTGGATGAAAGCGCCGCGCGGCGCCGCGTCGAGCTCGGCGACCGGGTCGTTGGTGATCACCACGTCGACATTGGGCGGCACGGTGGCCGGAAAGTCGTGTTCGCGGCCGTCGATCCAGCGCACGGTGACATCCAGGGCACCGAACACCTGCGCCAGCGCGCGGCCCACATGTCCGTTGCCGAAGACCAGCACATTGAAGTCGGGCGGCTGCACCACATGCAGCATCAACGTGGCACCCGCCGGCGTGACCGCAGGCAGCATCATGGCGCTGACCGTGCCGAGCGCCAGGTGATGGCGGGCGCTGGCGATGGCGGCGGAGTCGTCCGCCAGCGCACCCAGCGAGCCGGTGACGTTGTCGGCCGTGACCAGCATCGGCGCCGCGTCGCTGCCGATGCGTGACACCAGCGCGACCGGCGTATGCGTGCGCAGGCAGGTGCCGGCGGCATCGAGCCACGCCAGGTCGTTGCGCTGCACGACGTTGAACGCGATCGTGGCCACGCCGCCGCAACATTGGCCGAGGCGCGCGGCCAGCGGAAAGCGCACGATCCACGCGCCGGCTGCACTGTTGTCGGCGGCCGCATTGCGCGCGAGACGCAGCGCCTCGAACTCGAGGTGGCCGCCACCGATCGTGCCGAACGCGTCGGCCGGCGACACCACCATTGTCGTGCCGGCCGCGCGCGGCGCC
>JANNNM010000215.1:0-12813 GCA_031398535.1 Betaproteobacteria bacterium
CGCGCGATGTACGCGATCAACGACCCGATCGACAAGTTCGTGTTCAAGCCGATCGCGCAGGCCTACGTCGACTACGTGCCGTCAATCATCCGCACCGGCATCAACAACTACTTCAACAACATCGACGACCTGTTCTCGGTCGTGAATGGCCTGCTGCAGGGGAAACTCGACAAGGCAGGGAACGACATGGCGCGTGTCATGATCAACTCCGTGCCGGGCGTCCTGGGGTTGATCGACATCGCGTCCGACCTGGGCATACCGCGCGGCAACGAGGATTTCGGCCAGACCTTCGGCTACTGGGGCATCCCGCAGGGTCCGTACCTGTTCGTGCCGTTCTTCGGGCCGACGACCGTCCGCGATGGCACCGGTTTCGTGCTGCGGGTGCTGTGGTCGCCGACGACCGAGATCCCGGATGTCGCGGTTCGCAACGTGATCTACGGTATCGGCGGGATCGATCTTCGCGCACAGGCGCTCGGCGCCTCGTCGCTGATCAGCGAGGCGTCGCTCGACCCCTACACCTTTGTGCGGCGTGCGTATCTCCAGCGCCGCGAATACCTTGTCTATGACGGCAATCCACCGCCACCGAAGGACGACGAATGAACATGTTGTTGAACACATGGCGCGCACTGGCTGCGCTGACGATCGTGATGCTGGCGGTACCCGTCGCGCTCGCGCAGGAGGCCCCGGATGTGATGGTCAAGCGCGTCGCCAATGAGGTGCAGCAGATCATCAAGTCCGATCCCAAGGTGCAGGCGGGCGACCAGCAGCGCATCCGCGACGTGATCGAGACGAAGCTGCTGCCCAACTTCGATTTCGAGCGGATGACGGCACTCGCGATGGGCCGCAACTGGCGCGCGGCCACGCCGGAACAGCAGAAGCAGCTGATCGACCAGTTCCGCGCGCTGCTGGTGCGCACTTATTCCGGCGCGCTGAGCCAGTACCGCGACCAGGTGATGGACTTCAAGCCGTTGCGCGGCGATCCGGGTGCGGCTGACGTCACCGTTCGCTCCGAGGTCGTGCGGCCGGGGCAGGTGCCGGTGCAGATCGACTACGGGATGACCAAGACGGCCAGCGGCTGGAAAGCCTACGACGTGATCGTCGGCGGCATTTCGCTCGTCACCAACTACCGCGACGAATTCAACGAGCAGATCAAGAACGGCGGCATCGACGGTCTGATCAAGACGCTGGCGTCGAAGAACCAGGGCCTGAAGTGACCGAACACGACGGCGCGGCGCCCGGCCGGTTTGCGGTTGACGGCAATCGCTGGCAGTTCGCGGGCACGCTCACGTTTCGCGACGCCGGCGCCGTGTTCACCGCCAGCGAGCAACTGCCGCTGCCCGCGTCAGGCGTCGTTGACCTGCGCGGCCTCGTGCACGCCGACTCCTCCGCGCTGGCCGTGCTGCTGGCGTTGAAGCGCCGCGCCGTTGCCGAGCACATTCCGCTCTCGTTCGACGCCATGCCTGCCAAACTTGACTCCCTCGCCCGCGTCTACGGCGTCGAGCCCCTGCTGACGTCCTGACGCCGGACGCCCGCCATCGCGCGGGGACCTGCCCGGTTTCGCTTCACCTCCCTTCGCCCTCATGTCTGTTGCCGCCGTTGAAGTCATCGATGTCGCCCGTCGCTTCGGCGCCGTGCAGGCGCTCGATGGCGTGTCGCTGCGCGTTGCGCCGGGCGAATTCTTCGGACTGCTCGGTCCCAACGGCGCCGGCAAGACCACGCTGATCTCGATCCTGGCGGGCCTGACGCGCGCCGACCGCGGCAGCGCCAGCATCCTCGGCCACGATGTCGTCCGCGACTTCCGCGCGGCCCGCCGCAACCTGGGTGTGGTGCCGCAGGAACTGGTGTTCGATCCGTTCTTCACCGTGCGCGAGACGCTGGTCTTCCAGGCCGGCTACTTCGGGCTGCGCAAGCAGGGCGCGTGGATCGACGAGATCCTGCATCACCTCGACCTCACGTCGAAGGCCAACGCCAACATGCGCTCGCTGTCGGGCGGCATGAAGCGCCGGGTGCTGGTGGGGCAGGCGCTGGTGCACAAGCCGCCGGTCATCGTGCTGGACGAGCCCACCGCCGGTGTCGACGTCGAGCTGCGGCAGAACCTGTGGGCCTTCATCCGCAAGCTGAACGCCGACGGCCACACGATCATCCTGACGACCCACTACCTCGAGGAAGCCGAGGCGCTGTGCAATCGCATCGCGATGCTGAAGGCGGGGCGCGTGGTGGCCCTCGACACCACGGCCAACCTGTTGTCACGCTTCGCGGGCCTGACCTGCCGGCTGGTGGTGGCGCGTTTGCCGGACGCCTGGCAGTCGCGGGTGGTGCGGCGCGAAGGACGCAACGTGCATGTCGGCCTCGACCATCCGGCGGAGCTCGAGTTGCTGCTGGCGGCGCTGCGCGCAGAGGGCATCGCGATCGAGGAGATGGCGCTGGCGGAGACGGATCTGGAACAGGTGTTCCTGCGCATCATGAAGCAGCCGGATGCCGTTGGCGCACCCCCGGTTGCGGGTGCTGTCCCACCCCGCGGCGCCAAGGCATTGCCATGAGTGTGGAATTCGCCGGCCATGGCTGGGTCACGCTGTTCTACAAGGAAATCCTGCGATTCTGGAAGGTGAGCTTCCAGACCATCGCGGCGCCGGTGCTGTCCGCGTTGCTGTACCTCCTCATCTTCTCGCATGTCCTCGAAGGGCACGTGACGATGTACGACGGGCGCGTCAACTACACATCGTTCCTCGTGCCGGGGCTGGTGATGATGGCCACGCTGCAGAATTCCTTCGCCAATTCGTCGTCGTCGCTGATCCAGTCGAAGATGTCCGGCAACCTGATCTTCGTGCTGCTGCCGCCGCTGTCGGCGCTGGATCTCTTCGCGGCCTACGTGCTGGGCGCCATGGTCCGCGGACTCGTCGTGGGCGCCGGGGTGTTCGTGGTCACCGTGGCCTTCAATCCCGGGCTGCTGGCGATGCCGCACCCGTTGTGGGCGGTGGGCTTCGCACTGCTGGGCAGCGCCATCCTGTCGATCCTGGGATTGCTGGCCGGACTGATGGCGGAGAAGTTCGACCAGCTCTCGGCCTTCCAGAACTTCATCATCATGCCCCTCACGTTCCTGTCGGGCGTGTTCTATTCGATCCATTCGCTGCCGCCATTCTGGCAGGCACTGTCGCACTTCAATCCGTTCTTCTACATGATCGACGGCTTTCGCTACGGCTTCTTCGGCATCTCGGACGTGGCGCCGGGCTGGAGCTTCGCCGTGGTGGCACTGGCGGCGGCCGCGCTGTCGGCGCTCACGTTGAAGCTGCTGGCCAGCGGCTGGAAGCTGCGGCCCTGACTGCCCGCGGTTTGCCACAATTTCCCGTCGCCGTTTGAGCGACAATCGCGGCATCCCGCACCGTTTTCCAGGAACCCTGTCATGGTCACACCCGAATCGATCCAGCGCTCGCTTGAAGCGGGCCTTCCCTGCGAGCACGTCGAGGTCACCGGCGACGGCGCGCACTTCGAAGCCATCATCGTGTCCACGGCCTTTGCCGGGCTGTCGCGCGTGCGCCAGCACCAGCTCGTCTACGGCGCGCTGGGCGACCGGATGCGCGAGGAAATCCATGCGCTGTCGATGCAGACGCTGACGCCGGCCCAGTGGGCGGAGCGCGCGGGTGGATAAACTGCGCATCAAGGGCGGGACGCCGCTGGCCGGCGAAGTGCGTGCCTCCGGCGCCAAGAACGCCGCGCTGCCGATCCTGTGCGCCAGCCTGCTCACGCCCGAACCGCTGCATCTCACCAACGTGCCGCGGCTGAACGACGTGGGCACGATGGAGGCGCTGTTGACGCAGATGGGTGTGCGCCTCGATGCGCGCAAGCCGGGCGCCGTGACGCTCGACGCCGCCAGCATCGACTGGCCGCTCGCACCCTACGAACTCGTGAAGACGATGCGCGCGTCGATCCTGGCGCTGGGACCCTTGCTGGCCCGCTGCGGCGAGGCGCGCGTATCGCTGCCCGGCGGCTGCGCGATCGGCCTGCGGCCGGTGGACCAGCACGTGAAGGGTCTCACCGCGTTGGGCGCCGCCATCGATCTTGAACACGGCTACATCAATGCGCGCGGCCGGCTGCGCGGCGCCAACATCGTGTTCGACATGGTGACCGTCACCGGCACCGAGAACCTGCTGATGGCGGCGACGCTGGCGGAGGGCACCACGGTGCTGGAGAACGCGGCGCGCGAACCCGAAGTGATCGACCTGGCGCAATGTCTGCTGGCGATGGGCGCGAAGATCACCGGGGCAGGCACCGACCGCATCACGATCGAGGGCGTCGCGCGGCTGCACGGCGCCACGCACACGATCATGCCGGACCGCATCGAGACCGGCACCTTTCTCGCTGCGGTGGCGGCCACCGGCGGCGACGTCCACGTCACCGGCACGCAGCCCGACTCGCTGGCGTCGGTGATCGACAAGTTTCGCGAAGCCGGTGCCGACATCACGATCGACGGCGACGTCATCCGCGTCCGGCGCGACGGGCCGCTGCAATCGGTCAACATCCGCACGGTGCCGCATCCGGGTTTTCCCACCGACATGCAGGCGCAGTTCATGGCGCTGGCCACGCGTGCCCATGGTACGGCCGTGATAACCGAGACCATCTTCGAGAACCGGATGATGCACGTGCAGGAACTGCGGCGCCTGGGGGCGGACATCGAGGTCGAAGGCAGCACCGCCGTGGTCAAGGGCGTGGCCAAGCTGACGGGCGCCGACGTGATGGCGACCGACCTGCGCGCCTCCGCGTGCCTTGTCATTGCCGGGCTCGTCGCCGAAGGGGCCACGACGATCGACCGGATCTACCACCTCGATCGCGGCTACGAGCGCATCGAGGAAAAACTGATGGGACTGGGTGCGCACATCGAGCGCATCCGCTGACGAGCGCCCCCAAGTGACCACGCTGCGCGACGATCTGGCCGCGGCCCCGCTGGGCCACGCCACGGATTATCCGGACGCGTACGATCCGTCGCTGCTGTTTCCCGTCGCGCGCACGCCGCAACGCGAAGCCATCGGCATCGGCGCGGTATTGCCTTTCACCGGGTCGGACCGCTGGACCGCGTTCGAACTCACGTGGCTGGACGGGCAGGGCAAGCCGGCCATCGCCATTGCCGCCTTCGAGGTTCCCGCGACCTCGACCGCCATCGTCGAATCGAAGTCGGTCAAGCTCTACCTCGGCGCATTTGCGCAGACCCGGTTCGTCGATGCAGCGGCCGTGGCCGCAACGATCGAGCGCGACCTGGCGAGCGCCACCGGCGCGCGCGTCGCCGTGACGCTGACGCTGCCGGCACAGTTTGGCGACCAGCGCCTGGCCGAGCCCGAGGGCATCAGCCTCGATGCGCTGCCGGTCGCGATCGACCGCTACGAAATCGATCCGGCGCTGCTGAAAGTCGGCGCCGGCGATGCCGCAGAGACGTTGCGCACCGATCTCTTCCGCTCGGTGTGCCCCATCACCGGGCAACCCGACTACGCGACGGTCGCCATCACCTACGACGGACCGCGCATTGACCGAGAAGGCCTGCTGCGCTATCTCGTGTCCTATCGCTGCCACGCGGGCTTCCACGAGCATTGCGTCGAGCGCATGTTCGTCGACCTGCAGCGCGCATGCCGGTGCCGTTCGCTGCTGGTGGCCGCCCGGTTCACGCGTCGGGGTGGCGTCGACATCAATCCGTGGCGCGCCAGCCACGGGCTGACGCTGCCGCCTGCCGACCGTACTGCACGGCAATGAGTTCCGGGATCACGGCGCTGCGCGGCGCGCTGATCGATTTCCACGCCGATCCGTTCGTCGAGGGCATCGAAAGTGCGCGCCGGCATGAAGCCGACGGCATCGTCGCGATGCAGGACGGCAGGATCATCGCCAGTGGCGCCGCGGCAGACGTCCTGCAACGGCTGCCGCCGGACACGCCGGTCACGCGTTATGCCAACGCGCTGCTCACGTCCGGCTTCATCGACAGCCACGTGCACTACCCGCAGCTGCCCGTCATCGGCGCCGGCGGCAAGCCGCTGCTGGAGTGGCTGTCGGCGTACACGTTTCCCGCCGAGGAACGTTTTTCGGATGCGGACTACGCCCGCACCGTCGCGCGCCGCTACCTGACGGAGAATCTGCGCCACGGCATCACCACCGCCGCGGTATTCTGCACGGTGCACAAGGCGTCGGCCGAGGTGCTGTTCGACGAGGCCTTCGCGCGCGGGTTGCGCCTCATCGCGGGCAAGGTGCTGATGGACCGCAACGCGCCGGCATCGTTGCAGGACACCGCGCAATCCGGGTATGACGACTCGAAGGTGCTGCTCGACCGCTGGCATGGCAAAGGGCGACTTGCTTATGCAATCACGCCGCGTTTCGCCGTCACCTCGACGCCGGCGCAGATGGAAGCCGCGGCTGCATTGAAACGCGCGCATCCGGACGCGTACATCCAGTCGCATGTGTCCGAGAACGTGGCCGAAGTCGAATTGGTGCGCAAGATGTTCCCCGAGGCCACGTCGTATCTCGATGTCTACGCCCGCCATGGGTTGACGGGTCCGCGGACGATCTACGGCCATGGGGTGCACCTGGCGGAAGCCGATTTCGCGTTCCTGCACGAGACGCGCACGGCCATCGCGCATTGCCCCACGTCCAACAATTTCCTCGGCAGCGGGCTCTTCCACCTGGCGGACGCGAAGCAGGCCCGCCGGCCGGTGCGCGTGGGTCTGGCCACGGACCTTGGCGGTGGCACCAGCTTCTCGATGCTGCGCACGATGCAGGCCGCGTATGAAGTGGCCGCACTCGCCGGCGCGCCGCTGGCGCCATCCTGCGCGTTGTACCTCGCCACGCGCGGCGCGGCGCATGCGCTCGACCTCGAATCGAAGGTGGGCAGCCTGGCGGTCGGCATGGAGGCCGATGTCACCGTACTCGACCTCCATTCGACCCCCATCCTCGACTTCCGGATGCGCCACGCCCGCGACATCGACGAGGTGCTGGCCATCCAGATGGCGCTGGGCGACGACCGGGCGATCCGCGCCACCTACGTGGCCGGGCGCCTGGCGTGGGATCGCGACGCCGGCTGATTCGTCTGTAGGCGCGCCTAGGTGCTGTCCAGGCCCCCGCCGAAACGAGTCTGAACCGCGAGGCTGAGGCCTCGCCTACGGTAGAATCATCCTCCGCCGGTTTCCTGCCGTAGCCATGTCCACGCTGACCATCGCCCTTGCCAAGGGCCGCATCCTCGACGAAACGCTGCCGCTCTTCGCGGCGGCGGGCATCGTGTCGGTCGACGATCCGGAAACCTCGCGCAAGCTGGTGCTGGCCACCAACCGGGTCGACGTCCGGTTCCTCGCCGTCCGGCCCACCGATGTGCCCACATACGTGCAGTACGGCGCCGCGGACGCCGGCGTCGCGGGCAAGGACGTGCTGCTGGAACATGGCGGCGACGGGCTCTACCAGCCGCTCGACCTCGGCATCGGCCGCTGCCGCCTCGTGGTGGCCACGCGCCGCGATTGCGACTGGACGGCGATGGTGCAGCGGGGCGCGCGGATCCGCGTGGCCACGAAATACGTGCGTACCGCCCGCGAGCACTTTGCGGCCAAGAGCATGCACGTCGACGTGATCAAGCTCTACGGCTCGATGGAGCTGGCGCCGCTGGTCGGCCTGGCCGATGCGATCGTCGACCTCGTGTCCACCGGCAATACGCTGAAGGCCAACGACCTCGTCGTGGTCGAGGACATCATGCCCATCTCGTCGCGGCTGATCGTCAATCCCGGTGCGCTGAAGCTGAAGCGCGCACTGGTGCAGCCGCTGATCGATGCGCTGTCCGCGGCCGCGCATCACCCCGCCACCGCGGCGGCCTGATCGTGGCGCCGCTCATCATTCGCCGTCTCGACACGGCAGACCCCGGTTTCGATCGCGCGCTCGATGCATTGATCGCATTCGAGACCGCGCAGGACGCCGGCGTGGACGCGACGGTCGCGTCCATCATCGCCGACGTGCGCGCGCGGGGCGATGCCGCCGTGCTCGACTACACGAAGCGCTTCGACCGGCTGGAGGCGGCGAGCGTGGCCGCGCTGGAGATTTCGCAGGTCGAGATGGCGCAGGCGTATGCCGACCTGCCCGCGGCGCCGCGCGCGGCGCTGACCGAGGCTGCGCGGCGTGTCCGCCTCTACCACGAGCGCCAGAAGTCGGCGGGCTGGAGCATCACCGAGGCCGACGGCACCGAACTCGGGCAGCGGATCACGCCGCTCGACCGCGCCGGCATCTATGTGCCCGGCGGCAAGGCGGCCTACCCGTCGTCCGTCCTGATGAATGCGATCCCCGCCAACGTGGCCGGGGTGCGCGAGATCATCATGGTGGTGCCCACCCCCGATGGCGTGCGCAATCCGCTGGTGCTGGCGGCGGCGCATCTTGCCGGTGTCACGCGTGCGTTCACCATCGGCGGCGCGCAGGCCGTGGCCGCGCTCGCCTACGGCACGCAGACGGTGCCCGCCGTCGACAAGATCTGCGGACCGGGCAATGCGTATGTTGCGGCGGCCAAACGGCGCGTGTTCGGCACCGTCGGCATCGACATGGTGGCCGGCGTCTCGGAGATCCTGATCATCGCGGACAGCACGGCCAACCCGGACTGGATCGCGGCTGATCTCTTCTCGCAGGCCGAGCACGACGAGATGGCGCAGGCGATCCTGCTGTCGCCGGATGCGGCGCTGCTGGACGCCGTGGCCGCCAGCGCCTCCAGGCTGCTGGCCGAGATGCCCCGCGCCGACATCATCCGTGCGTCGATGGGCGGCCGGGGCGCGCTGATCCGCACGCGCGATCTTGCCGATGCCTGCGCCATTGCCAACCGGATCGCGCCCGAGCATCTCGAGCTGGCGGTAGCCGACCCCGAGGCGCTGTTGCCGCAGGTCCGCCACGCCGGCGCGATCTTCATGGGCCACTACGCGTCGGAGGCGCTCGGCGACTATTGCGCCGGGCCCAACCACGTGCTGCCCACCGGACGCACGGCGCGGTTTTCATCGCCGCTGGGCGTGTACGATTTCGAGAAGCGCACCAGCGTGCTGCGCCTGTCGCGCGCGGCCGCGCAGACGCTGGGGCCGATCGCGGCCGAGCTGGCGCGCGGCGAGGGCCTGCCGGCGCATGCGCGCTCGGCGGAGTTGCGGGTGTCCACCAACGAAGGGGAATCGTGATGGCGAAGATAATCGCGATGTACGGCCAGCCAACGGATCCGGCAGCCTTCGATCGCTATTATTTCTCGAAGCATGTGCCGCTGGCCAAGACCGTGCCCGGGCTGCGGCACTATGAAGTGACGACGGGACTCGTCATGACGCCCGCCGGCGCTTCGCCATGGCACCTGGTGGCCACGCTCACGTTTGACTCGATGGAGGCCGTGCAGACGGCACTGGCGTCGCCCGAAGGCCTCGCCACGGCGGCGGATCTCGCCAACTTTGCCACCGGCGGCGTCGACCTGCTGCTGGCCGACACGCGCTCCCTATGAACGATCGCCCACCCCGCGACATCGCCGCCGGCGCCGACGTCGACGCGCGCGTGCAGGCCGTCGTGCGTCCGGAGATCCAGGCGTTGTCGGCCTATCACGTGGCCAATGCCGAGGGCATGATCAAGCTCGACGCCAACGAGAATCCGCACGGCCTGTCGGCCGAGGCGCGCGCCCGGATGGCCGCGGCCGTCGCCAACGTGCCGGTCAACCGGTATCCCGACGGCGGTGGCGACGAGGTCAAGGCCGCGCTGCGGCGGCACCTCAACGTCGACCCGGATGCCGAACTGGTACTTGGCACCGGCGCCGATGAATTGCTGCAATTGATCACGGCGGTGATCGCGCGGCCGGGTGCGGTGGTGCTGGCGCCGGACCCGACGTTCGTCATGTATCGGCTGTATGCCGTCTTCGCCAACCTGCGTTACGTCGGCGTGCCGTTGCGCGCCGACTTCACGCTGGATGTCGACGCCATGCTGGCCGCCGTCGCGAAGGAGCAGCCCGCGCTGGTGTGGCTGCCGTCGCCGAACAATCCGACCGGCAATGCGTTTGCCGCGGCCGATCTCGAGCGCATCATCCGCGCTGCGCCGGGCCTGGTGGTGCTGGACGAGGCCTACCAAGCCTTTGCCGACGACACGTTCCTGCCGCGCGTGCTCGAGTTTCCGAATCTGGTGCTGGTGCGCACGCTGTCGAAGGTGGGCATGGCCGGCGTGCGCCTGGGCTACGCGGTGGGCCACCCGGCGTGGATCCGCGAGATCGACAAGGTGCGCTCGCCGTACAACGTCAACGCGCTGACACAGGCCGTGGTGCCCGTGCTGCTCGACCATGCGGCGGAGCTGGACGACCAGGTGGCGTCGATCCGCCGGGAGCGGGACCGCGTGCTGGCGGCGCTGCGCACGATGCGGCGCGTCACCGTGTTCCCCACGCACGCCAATTTCTTCGTGATCCGCGTGCCGGATGCGCCGCACTGGGTTTCCACGTTGCGCGAAGCAGGCATACTGGTCAAGAATCTCCACGGCGCCCATCCGCTGCTCGACCATTGCCTGCGGATCACGGTGGGCGCCCCCGCCGAAAACGACGCCTTGCTGGCCGCCCTCGAACGATACGCATGAACGCACCCAACGAATTTCCGCCGCGCAGCGCGACGATCGAACGCAACACCGCGGAAACGCAGATCACGGTCACGCTCGACCTCGATGGCACCGGCCGCGCCGACCTTGCCACCGGCGTGCCGTTCCTCGACCACATGCTGGACCAGCTGGCGCGCCACGGGATGATCGACATTGCCGTGCGCGCCAACGGCGACCTGCACATCGACGGCCACCATACGGTGGAGGACATCGGCATCACGCTGGGCCAGGCCTTCCGCGCCGCCATCGGCGACAAGAAGGGCATCGTCCGCTACGGGTACGCCTACGTGCCGCTCGACGAGGCCCTGTCGCGCGTGGTGATCGATCTTTCCGGCCGGCCCGGGCTCGAGTTCCACGTCCCCTTCACGCGCGCGATGATCGGCACCTTCGACGTCGACCTGGCGCACGAGTTCTTCCAGGGCTTCGTCAATCACGCGCAGGTGACGCTGCACGTCGACAACCTGCGCGGCGACAACGCCCACCACCAGGCCGAAACCGTGTTCAAGGCCTTCGCCCGCGCGCTGCGCATGGCGGCCACGCGCGATCCGCGCGCCGCCGGCGTGCTGCCGTCGACCAAGGGTTCGCTGTAACGTCTTTCCGGGTGGTGTGATGATCGTCGTTGTCGACTACGGCTTGGGCAACCTGCGCTCGGTGGCCATGGCGCTGCAGCACGTCGCGCGGGAGCGCGTGGTGCGCGTGGCCGCCGACGCCGCGACCATCCTGGCCGCCGAGCGGGTGGTGCTGCCTGGACAAAGCGCGATGCCCGACTGCATGCGCGGGCTGGAGGCAAGCGGCCTCAAGGCCACGGTGCTGGAGGTGATGCGCGACCGCCCCTTCCTCGGCATCTGCCTCGGCCTGCAGATGCTGTTCGATGCCAGCGAGGAAGGTCCCACCGCCTGCCTGGGCGCGCTGCCCGGCCGGGTGGTGCGCTTCCGCGACGACCGGATGGTCCTGCGCGGCGAGCGGCTCAAGGTGCCCCACATGGGCTGGAGCCCGGTGCAGCAGGCCCGGGCGCACCCGCTGTGGGCCGGCATCGAGCCCGGCGCGCGCTTCTATTTCGCCCACAGCTTCTACCCGGAGCCGGAGGACGCCGGCCTCACCGTGGGGACGGCGGACTACCCGCTGCCGTTTACTTGCGCGATTGCGCGGGCTAATATCTTCGCTACCCAATTCCACCCGGAAAAGAGCCAACGCGCCGGACTGGCGTTGCTTGCCAACTTCGTCGACTGGGACGGCCGCGCCTGACGGCCGTCCACCCTACGGACCCTCCCGGTTTCCCGCAACGACGCTCCCGCAGCCGCAACGCTGCCGCCGCCATGCAGATCATTCCCGCCATCGACATCAAGGACGGCCACTGCGTGCGCCTGCGCCAGGGCGACATGCAGGCCGTCACCGTGTTCTCCGAAGACCCGGCCGCGATGGCCCAGCATTGGCTCGAGCTTGGCGCGCAGCGGCTGCACATCGTCGACCTGAACGGCGCGGTGGCCGGCATCCCGAAGAATGAGGGCGCCATCCGCGAGATCGTCAGCGTGATCGGCGACGAGATCCCCGTGCAGCTGGGCGGCGGCATCCGCGACCTCGATACGATCGAGCGCTACCTCGATGACGGACTGACCTATGTCGTGATCGGCACCGCCGCGGTGAAGAACCCGGGGTTCCTGCACGAGGCGTGTTCCGCCTTTCCCGGGCACATCATCGTCGGGCTCGATGCCCGCGAAGGCAAGGTGGCCACCGACGGCTGGTCGAAGATGACGGGCCACGATGTAGTGGACCTGGCCCGCAAGTTCGAGGACTACGGCGTGGAAGGCATCATCTACACCGATATCGGGCGCGACGGCATGCTCTCCGGCATCAACATCGAGGCCACGGTGCGGCTGGCGCGCGAGATCAAGTGCCCGGTCATCGCCTCCGGCGGGCTCTCGTCGATGGCCGACATCCATGCGCTCGTCAAGCACGAGGGCGACGGCATCATCGGGGCCATCGCGGGGCGCGCCATCTACGAGGGCACGCTCGACTTCCGCGAGGCGCTCAAGGCCGCGGCCGGCGGCTGAACAGCCGGCCATGGGACTCGCCAAGCGTATCATCCCCTGCCTCGACATCGCGGACGGCCGCGTCGTCAAGGGCATCAATTTCGTCAACCTGCGCGATGCCGGCGACCCGGTGGAAGTGGCGCGCCGCTACGACGAGCAGGGCGCGGATGAACTGACCTTCCTCGACATCAAGGCC
>JANNNM010000236.1:0-4399 GCA_031398535.1 Betaproteobacteria bacterium
ACACGGGCAGCTCGGCGGAGTACGCGATGCGAGGCAAGGAGCGCGTCACCGTGTTCATGCTGTCGCCGCATGGCCGGATGAGCCCGTTCCAGACGGCGCAGATGTTCGCGCTGGACGAACCCAACATCCACAACATCGCGATCGACGGCACCTTCGACGCCTGCCAGGACATCGTCAAGGCACTCAATGCCGACGCGCCGTTCAAGGCGCGGTACCGGATCGGCGCCGTCAACTCGATCAACTGGGCGCGCATCGCGGCGCAGGTCGTCTACTATTTCAAGGGCTACTTCGCCGCCAGCCGCGACAACGCGCAGCGCGTGGATTTCGCGGTGCCCTCCGGCAACTTCGGCAACATCCTGGCGGGTTACGTGGCGCGCAGGATGGGGCTGCCCATCGGAAGACTGATCCTTGCGACGAACGAAAACGACGTGCTGGACGAGTTCTTCCGCTCGGGCCGGTACCGGCCGCGCGGCGGCGCCGAGACCCACGTCACGTCGTCGCCGTCGATGGACATTTCCAAGGCCTCCAATTTTGAGCGCTTCATCCACGACATCGCCGGTGGCGACACGTCGCGGGTGCGCGCGCTGTGGGCGGATGTTGCGAGCGGCAAGGGTTTCGACCTTGCCGGCACCCCGTTGTGGGACGCCGTGCAGCAGGCCGGATTCGCGTCCGGACGCAGCACCCACGCCGACCGGATCGCGACGATCCGCGACATCCATGCGTTGTACGGCGTGATCGTCGACCCGCATACGGCCGACGGTCTCAAGGTGGGACTGGA
Organism: Betaproteobacteria bacterium; assembly: GCA_031398535.1. GTDB lineage: Bacteria > Pseudomonadota > Gammaproteobacteria > Burkholderiales > Casimicrobiaceae > VBCG01. Next base: position 779 of record JANNNM010000236.1, read on the forward strand.
ACTGCGCACGGCCGGCGTGCCACTGGTGGCCATCGAGACTGCCTTGCCCGCCAAGTTTGCCGCCACCATCGAGGAAGCGCTCGGCACCGTGCCGCCGCGCCCCGCGCATCTCGCGGGCCTCGAGTCGCTGCCGCAGCATTGCACGGTGCTGCCGGCAGACGCGGCAGGCGTGAAGGCCTTCGTCGAAAGGCACGCGGCCGCGGCGTGACGCCGGTCGCTGCCACCGTGCCCCACACACTCGCCAATCTGCTGCGCAACCTGCGCGCAGGACTTCGGCTGGCCGCCTTCCTGCGAGTCGATCGTCTCGCCTTCAGGATCGACCTGCCGCAGGTGCTGCTGCTGTTCGTGGTCTCGGCGCTGATTGACATCGTCGGTGATGCGCTGCGCATCGACGAACCGCGGATGTTCTCGCTGTTCGGCGCCGGTTCCGAGTTCTATGCGGCGGCGTTGCTGCTCTTCACCTCCGCGATCATTGCGCTGCTCAACCGGCAGCGTGACCTGGCGCTGGCCATTCCCGTGCTGGTGCTGGCGTCGCTGCCGGTCGTGCAGGTGCTGCATTACACGCTGATCATCGTGGCCACCGATCCGGCCGGGCTGGCGATCGCATCGATGCTCGAGAATGTCGTCATCCTGTGGATCGTCATGGTGCTGATCCGTTGCGTGTCCGTCGCGTTCGCGCCGCCACCGATGTATCCATGGCTGCGTGCCATCGGCGCGGGGTTGCTGCTGGCGTCGCCCATCTGGTCTGCGAACATGCTCTTCCCCAATGCACCGTGGTGGCAGGAGGGCGGCATTCCGGTCGCCGATACCGGCCTCAACGCAGGCAGCGAGGCCGTGCTGGCCACGCAGAGCTTCGTGCTCAACCACGCGCTCGACAGCCTGCAGGAGGAGCGCCCGGGCCGCACCGACCTGTACTTCGTCGGCTTTGCGCCGTACGGACGCGAGGATGTTTTCCGCAAGGATGTCGATGCTGCGCAACGGGTGATGGATGCGCGCTGGGGTACGACAGGCCGTTCGGTGGTGCTGGTCAACAATCCGCAGACGCTGATCAGCGCGCCTTTCGCCACGATGACCAACCTGCGCGAGACGCTGAACGAGCTCGGCAGCATCATCGACACCGAGGACGATGTGGTGATGGTCTACCTCGCGAGCCACGGCAGTGCCGACCATCGGCTCGCGGCATGGCAGCCGCCGCTTGCGCTGGTGGAGCTGACGCCCACGGGCCTGAAGCAACTGCTGGACGATGCCGGCATCAAGTGGCGGATCATCGTGGTATCAGCGTGCTACTCGGGCGGCTACATCGCACCGCTGAAAAACGAGCATACGCTGATCATCACGGCCTCGCAGTCGGAGCGCGTGTCATTCGGCTGCGGCGATCGCAGCGATGCCACGTTCTTCGGCGAGGCCTTCTTCCAGCAGGGTCTCGCCCGTGACGATACGTTCGAAGCCGCGTTTGCCACGGCGCAGGCGCGGGTCGATGCGCGCGAGAAGGGCGCGGGCTACACGCCGCCGTCCAATCCGCAGATCGACCTGGGCAGCGCGATGGCCGGCAAGCTGACGTCCCGCGGCCGCCGCGGCGGCGGCGCGGGTGCTACAGTGCGCGCGCACAAGGGGCCCGGCGTCGGGTAGCGGCAAGCGCCGGTCGGGTACCCGGTCCTGCGGTCGTGCAGTGCCGATGCCGGCCAACCCGATGCGGGAGGCACCCGATGACCTCGTCTCGTAGCGCGCTCCGGCACCTTCGTGCCATCCGCAACACCTATGGCATTGCGGCCGAGCGGACCAAGCGCGTGCAGTTGCTGCAGATTCGCGCCATGGCGCTGACGACCGTTGCGCAGTTGCAGGCCCTGCATGAGGACCTGCTCTTCATCTGTGCATTCCCCGGCAGCCTGGCCACCCGCGCGCTGGCGCGGAAGATGCTGAAGCAGACATCGGGCCGGCTGCACGGTCTGCCGCGACGGCAACAGCTCGCCGCGGATGATTCCGGCATGGCGGGATCGACAACCCGGCACGTGTTTCCCTGGCCGCTGATGCGATGGCTCGTCGACGTGGCCATCGACGACGTGGCGATCGATTGGCGGATGCTTGATGATCCTTCCCGTCTCGACCCGATGCTGGGGCTGTTGCTGCATGATGCCGAGCGCGAGGCCTTCGAGAGCGGCGAATTCACGGCCCGCGAGTGGCTTCGCCTGGCGCGACCGGCGGCCCCAGGTCCCGACGTGGCGTGGCTGGCGGCGGGTCGGCCGACAACGCCGGGCGTGGCGAAGTGGCTGGAGGCGGAATGGGATCGCGCGGAGGTGCCGCTTTCGTGGCAGCTGGGCGATTCGCGCTGGTCCACCACCCGCAATGTCCTCGTGCCAACGGCACCGGCCTGCAGAACGGGAATGCGCCGGCCGCCGAACGATGCGTTGACGGAAATTTCGCGGCCGACGCCGACGATCGAACGGCTGGCGCGCCCGCGTGCGCGACGGGTCATCGACGTCGCGCGCGCGGCACTTGCGGCGCGCACGCGCGAAGTCAACGCGATCACGTATCCCAACGTCGACGAAGTCTACTGGTGCGATCTGGGTGAGGGCGCCGCATTGGCCGTGATCGGCATCATGCGCGAGCAGCGACTGACGCTCGAGACGAATACCGGGTTCCTGCTGTTTGCCAACGGCATTCCCATCGGCTACGGCGGCGTGACGCCACTGTTCCGCCAGGCCAATACCGGCATCAACATCTTCGATGCATTCCGAGGCAGCGAGGCGGCGTTCCTGTGGACCCAGACACTGCGGGCATTCCGCGCACTATTCGGCACAAGCCGGTTTGTCATTAATGGCTATCAATTCGGAGCGGGCAATGCCGAAGCCATCAGCAGCGGCGCATTCTGGTTCTATTACCGCCTGGGATTCCGGCCGGCTACGGCCGCGACGCGTCGACTGGCGGCACGCGAAGCGGCACGCATGGCGGCTGAAAAGAGCTATCGCAGCAGCCCCCGGACCTTGCGCGAGCTGGCGACGGGCGACCTTTACCTCGACCTTCCCGGCTATGACCCGGCGGACTTCTTCAGTGAATCCCTGTTGCCGCAGGTCGGCGTGATCGCGGCCCGGCAGCTGGCGCGGGAACCCGTATGGTCGCGTGACGAGGCGTCGCGGCGCATTGCGGCCGCCGTAGCCCATGATCTCGACGTCCAAGACTGGTCGCGCTGGACTGCTGCGGAACAGCGCGGCTTCAGCTTGCTTGCGCCCGTGGTGGCGGGACTGCCCGACTGGCGGGACTGGACAGGCACCGAGCGCACGGCGCTGGCGGAAATGATGCGCGCGAAAGGCTCGCCACAGGAGCGTGAATTTGCGCTCGCGGCCGCCGCGATGCCGAGACTCTTTCGCGGCATTGCGCACGCTTCGCGCAAGGCCGCCGCCCGCGCCACCCGCTGAGTCCCTGCAGCAGTGTGGTCACCCGCCGACGCGACGGCGCCGACGATGTTGCGGGCAGTTGTCTTCACCTTGACCGGCGTCAAGGGCGGCGCGGTCGGCGAAACCTAGAATCGCAGGATGGGCAAACCTCGGCACTGGTCCCTCGGGTTGAATGCTGTCGTTCCCCCAAAGCCGCCCGTCCCGAAAGTCATCGTTCGTCCCGGCGGCA
>JANNNM010000136.1:0-5941 GCA_031398535.1 Betaproteobacteria bacterium
CGAAACAGGCGGTCGGGGAATTACAACGCCATCGTGCTAGCATTTCCGGCGCGGCGCAGCCTGCACCATCCACGCAGGCGCGAGACGGGAACCGCACCCGTACCCAAGGGAGGTCACGATGGGCATCTTAGGCATCATTTCCATGATCGTGGTTGGCTTCATCGTCGGCGTGCTGGCGCGTTTCCTGTACCCCGGCGCCGTGTCGATGGGTTTCTGGATGACCACGCTGATCGGCATCGGCGGTTCCCTCGTCGGCGGCGTCATCGGCAGCATCCTCTTCAAGTCGCCGGACGGCCGCTTCCATCCGGCCGGCTGGATCCTGTCGATTGTCGGCAGCATCGGCCTCATTTGGCTCTACCTCAACTACCTGCGTTGACATGATGGCGTCGTCGCCCGGGCGGCGGCAGTTGCTGCAGGCCAGTGTGGCCGCAGCGGTTAGCGCGATGTTCGGCCTGCCCGGATGCGCGACGACGTCGCGGCCTGCAGCTGCCGCTGATTTCAAGTCCGTCCCGATCTCCACTGCCGACACGCTGGTCGTGCCGGAGGGCTATCGGGCATCGACGTTGTTGGCGTGGGGCGATCCCGTCGGTCATGCCAGCGGCGCGCCGGCCTTCAGGTTCGACGCCGGCAATTCGTCCGCGGAGCAATTGCTGCAGGCCGGCATGCACCACGACGGCATGCAGTTCTATGCGCTGCCCTATGGCTCCGAGGATTCCTCGCGCGGCCTCCTCGCGATCAATCACGAGTACCACAGCGACGGCCTGCTCTTTCCCGACGGTGCCGCCAACTGGACCGCCGAGAAGACGGCCAAGGCGATGGCCGCGTCGGGCGTCTCGGTGATCGAGGTCGAGCGCAAGGGTGATGCATGGCAGGTCGTGCGGCCCTCGCGTTACGCGCGCCGCGTCACTGCCAGCACGCCGTGCACGATCAGCGGTCCCGCCGCCGGTACCGCGCTGATGCGCACGGCGCGCGATCCCGCAGGACGCGAGGTGCTCGGCACCTTTGCCGGATGCGCGCATGGCTGGACGCCGTGGGGTACGTACCTCACGTGCGAGGAGAATTTCCAGGACCGCTTCGTCAATGCGGGTGCGAAGGACGCATTGCAGCAGCGCGACCTCATCCCGTCGAAGTCGCGCGCCAACTGGGAAATTGCCGACGAGCGCTTCGACGCCGCGCGCCACCCCAACGAACCGAACCGTTTCGGGTGGGTGGTGGAGATCGATCCGTTCGAACCTGCGGCCAGGCCGGTCAAGCGCACCGCGCTCGGCCGCTGCTGCCATGAAAGCGCCACGCCGTCGCTGGCGCCGGACGGGCGCCTCGCGATCTACACCGGTGACGACAAGGCGTTCGAATACATCTACAAGTTCGTCAGCCGCGACAAGGTGGACCCGCGCGACCGCGCGAAGAACCGCGACCTGCTCGACCACGGCACGCTCTATGTGGCGCGCTTCGATGCTGACGGCAGCGGCGCGTGGCTGCCGCTGGTGTTCGGCGACCATGGGCTCACACCCGCCAACGGCTTCCGCGACCAGGGCGACGTGCTGGTCAAGACCCGCTTTGCCGCCGACCTGATGGGGGCCACGAAGATGGACCGGCCCGAGTGGGTGGCCGTCAATCCGTTCACGCGCGAAGTGGTGGTGACGCTCACGAACAACAGCGAGCGCGGCACCAAGGACCGTCCCGGGACCGACGCCACTAATCCTCGCGCGAACAACATGCTCGGCCAGATCCTGCGCTGGCGAGAAGCCAACGACGATCCCACGTCCACCACGCTGCGCTGGGACATGCTGGCGCTGGCCGGCGACCCTGCCTCGACCGACCCCGCGTGGCGCGGCAGTTTCATCGGTGATGCCTTCGCCAACCCGGACGGCGTGCGCTTCGATCCATCAGGACGGCTGTGGGTGATGACGGATGTCTCGCCATCGCGCCTCAACAAGGGCGAGTTCCAGCGTTTCGGCAACAACCAGATGCTGCTGCTGGACCCGGCTACCGGTGCGTTCCGGCGCTTTCTCACCGGCCCGGTGGGCTGCGAGATCACCGCGCTGGCCTTCACGCCCGACGGTCGCACGGCGTTCGTGAACATCCAGCACCCTGGCGAAATCGGCGGCGAAGCGAACGACCCGAAGAACCCGCGCGCGCACTCCAACTGGCCCGACTACCGTCCCGATGGCCGGCCGCGTTCGGCGACCGTGGTGATCCGGCGTGACAACGGCGGCGTGATCGGCGGTTGATGGCGGTGGCGTCCGCCAACGTTCGTGACTACGGTTTGCGCAGGCGTCCCTGCTTCATGAGGCCCAGCAGGAACGGCGTGCTGCCCAGCGCATAGGCGGCGATGGTCACCGCCACCATCGCGACCAGCGCGGCGGCGAACCCACCGTCCATCGCCTTGACCGCGATGTTGACCAGCATGCCGCCGACGATTGCGCCGTAAAGTCGCGCCCGCCCGTTGACCATGCCGCCGATGGCGGCGAGGATCGCGCCGAGCAGCGTCATCGCGATCGTCATCACCGCGCCGTCGAGCGCCGCCATGGCCACACTCCAGTAGTGCCCGGCATTCGCCATCGCATCGAGGAGCATGTTGATCATCGCCGACGCTCTTCCCGTTCGACTTCATCAAGCATCGCGCGGCGGCTGGCCTCGTCCATGCCGGCTTCCTTCGCCAGCGCATCCACCTTCGGCGCCATTCGCTCGAACGCTTCGGCGGAAATCCGCGCGCTGCGGCCAGGCGCAATCCACGCATGCAGCACGCTGACGATGATCATCAGCACCACCGCCGCCATCGTCAGCACGATCATCGCGGGCCACGACACCAGCAGCCCGCCCACGACCAGCGTGATGAATGCACCATCGCTCGGCCAATCGGCCGCCAGCAGCGCAGCGATGATGAACAGCACCGCGAAGACGATGAACGCGACGGCGACGACATCGGCGTTGGTCCAGCCGGGTACGAAGGCCAGACCCGTGGTGGCAGCAAACCCGGTGTACCAGGCCGGCAGCATGGCGGAGGTTCAGGCCAGCAACGTCGTGCCCAGCTCGCGCGAGGCGCTGTGCAGCTCGGGCAGAAAGCGGCGCGTGAGCTCGGGAATCGTGATCCGCGATGCCTGCGTGCCGATGTTCATCGCGGCCACCACGCGGCCGGAGAGGTCACGCACCGGCACGGCGATCGAGCGCAACCCCAGTTCCAGCTCCTGGTCGACCACGGCATGGTCGTCCGCGGCCACGCGCTCGATGACCGCGCGCAGCTGCTTCGGCGCGATGATCGTGCGGTCGGTGTACGCAATCAGCTTCACGCGGTCGAGATAGGCCGTCAGTTCGGCAGGCGGCAACGCGGCCAGCAGCACCCGGCCCATCGACGTGCAGTACGCCGGCAGCCGCGTGCCGATGGAAAGATCCACCGACATGATCCGGCGCATCGTCGACGATCGCGCCAGGTAGAGGATCTCGTCGCCTTCCAGCAGGGCGATCGACGACGACTCATGCAGCACGTCGCTGACGCGGTCGAGCAGCGGTTGCGCGGCGGACGCGAGCGTGGTGGACGACAGGTACGCATGCGAAAGCCCGAGGATCTTCGGCTTCAGCGAAAAACTCTTGCCATCGTCGGCGCCGACGTAGCCCAGCTTGGCCAGCGTATACAGGCATCGGCGTACCGCCGCGCGCGGGATCCCGGTGCGATGCGACAGCTGCGAGATCGTCAGGCTGCGCTTCTGCTGCGTGAAGCCGCGCACCACAGCCAGCCCGCGCGCCAGCGATGTCATGAAGTTGGGGTCGCCGCCTATCTGCTCGATGGCGGCGGCCGCGGACATGCCGCCCGCCTGACTGCCGGCATCGATGGGCGACGCCGCGTCGGCGGATGGCGCACCGGCAACCTTGTTCGCCGCGACGCGGCGCGGTGCGCGCGCCGGTGCTGCGGGCGTTGCCGCAACGGGGGAACTGGCAGGGCTTGGTGCGCGCTTCTTCATCAGAGCAGAATGCGGGTTGACGTTCCAATCACCATACACTTTGTCCGTTAAACGCACAACATTTCGATTATCGCACTTGACCGACCGTCGAGACGGGCATAACGTCTGGTTCGTTGATCGCACACATGAGCGTTAATCGCCCAAACCCGATCTCCACCGCCCGGCCCCACGTGCAGCGTCCGCAAGAAGTCGCGCCCGGTGAGCACCACGGCCAGGACCCACGGTGGAACGGCGATGCCGCGACAGGCGCATTCGTAGTTACCAAGGAGGAGTCACCATGAAATACAGCATCCGCTCGCTGGCCGCCGCCGTCGCGCTGGCCGTTCCGTTCGCCGTCGCCGCGCAGGCGCCCGTCAAGATCTACAACATCGTCGAGCTCTCCGGTGGCGGCGCCACCGCCGGCACCAACTTCGACAACGGCGCCAAGCTCGCCTTCAAGGAAATCAACGCGGCCGGCGGCATCCTCGGTCGCAAGATCGACGTAATTTCCGTCGACACGCAGACCAACCCGGGCGTCGCCAAGGCGCTGTCGCAAAAGGCCGTCGACGATGGCGCGTATATCGTGATGGGGCCGGTGTTCTCCGGCTCGATCATCGTCAGCATGGCGGAGACGAAAAAAGCCGAGATCCCCAATTTCACCGGTGGCGAAGCCGCCAACATCACGCAGCAGGGCAACCCGTTCATCTTCCGCACGTCGTTCACGCAGGCGACCGCGATGCCGAAGGTCGCCAAGTACCTGAAGGACAACGTCAAGGCCAAGTCGGTCGCGCTGATGTGGATCAACAACGACTTCGGCAAGGGTGGCCGCGATTCGATCACCAAGGCACTGGAAGCCCAGGGCCTGAAGGTTGCAGCCGACATCTCCACCGATCCGGGCCAGGTGGATTTCTCCGGGCCGGTGCTGAAGGCCAAGCAGTCGAACGCCGATGCGCTCTTCGTGTATCTCAATGAGGAAGAGTCGGCGCGCGCGTTGCGGGAACTGAAGAAGCAGGGCTACGACAAGCCGATCATCGGCGAGACCACGCTCACGGGCCAGAAGGTGATCGAGCTTGCCGGCGATGCCGCCAATGGCGCCATCGCACACGTCGGTCTGACCGCCGATGCGCCGCAGCCTGCCATCAAGGCCTTCGACGAGAAGTTCACGAAGGAATACAAGTACAAGAGCGACCACAACGGCATGAAGGGCTACAGCGCCGCCTATGTGATCAAGGCCATCACCGAGAAGAACAAGAAGTTCGACTCGAAGGAATTTGCGAAGGCCATGCATGGCGCGAAGATCTCGGTCAAGGATTACCCCGGCGTGCTGCTCGACGTGACTTTCGACAACAACGGCGACCTCGATCGCGAAAGTTTCCTCGTGAAGGTGGTCAACGGCAAGCAGGTCGTGACCGAAACGCTGCCACCCGCCGGCAAGTAACGCCCGTCACCGCTGCTGCCGTCCCGCGCGACCCTCCGGGCGCCGCCGCTCACCGCGGCGGCCCCTGAAGGGCCTCCGCGCGGGCAACCTCCGAGAAGGATTCGCCATGGGCGATCTGATCCAGCTCCTTGTGTCGGGCATGGCCACCGGGGCGATCTATGCACTCGCCGCGCTGGGCTTCACGTTGCTGTGGCAGGCCGCCGGCGTGATCAACTTCGCGCAGGGCGAGTTCGTGATGCTGCCCGCGTTCGGCATGCTGTTCTTCCTCGCCAACGGCGCGCCGCTGTGGCTCGCCTTCATCCTCACCTGCATCATCGCAATGGTGATCCTGGGCTACGGGTTCAAGCGCCTGATCGTGGATCCGCTGATCAAGCACGGGGTGATCCCGCTGGTGATCGCCACGCTGGGCCTGTCGATTGCCACCAAGTCGATCGTGCGCGCCGGCTACAGCGCCGAGGCGCATCCGTTCCCCAGCCCCTTCCCCGCCGGCCAGATGTCGCTCGCCGGCATCAATGTCTCCTACGCCGACATCGGCACGCTGGCGATCGCCGGGGCCATCGTCATC
>JANNNM010000282.1:0-4078 GCA_031398535.1 Betaproteobacteria bacterium
AAAAGGTCACGGCCCGCGAAGAGCAGCTGCTGAAGGACCCGAAGGAACTTGAGGTCCGCGGCATCTTCAAGGCACGTGCCGATGCGGCCAGGGAAAACCTGAAGGACGTGCCGAAGGCATTTGCGGATCGCAAGGCCGCGCTGGATGCCGCAGTTGCCAAAGCCGAGGCCGACAACGCACCGACGGACGTGGTTACTGCAGCAAAGGCTGCGGTCGCCGCGTTCCCCAAGGATGCGGCTGCGGCCAAGTCTGCATGGACAAAGGATGTCGCGGCTGCGGGACGGGCCAATCCACCGATCCGGCATGCCGAAGCCTTCCCCGGCAAGGACGAAGCGGCACGTGATGTCTCGCGTCGCAACTTCCTGGCACTCGTGTTCTGCCTGATGGTCGGCACCGCTGCATTGCCGCATATCCTGATGCGGTACTACACGACGCCATCAGTCCGGCAGGCCCGCGAGTCGGTGTTCTGGTCGCTGTTCTTCATCTTCCTGCTGTACTTCACGGCGCCTGCACTCGCCGTGCTCGCGAAGTTCGACGTCTATTCGTTCCTGGTGGGCTCGGACTTCTCGAAGTTACCGCAGTGGGTGGCATCGTGGCAGAAGGTCGATCCAAGCCTGCTGTCGATCATCGACGTCAACCGGGATGGCATCGTCCAGCTGGCGGAAATCTCGATCGGCGGCGACATCATCGTGCTGGCAACCCCCGAAATTGCAGGGCTGCCGTATGTGGTGTCGGGTCTTGTCGCGGCCGGTGGCCTGGCCGCGGCGCTGTCGACCGCCGACGGGTTGCTGCTGACGATCGCCAACGCCCTTTCGCACGACTTCTACTACAAGATGCTCGATCCGAACGCTTCCACCGCACGCCGGGTGACAGTGTCGAAGATCCTGCTGCTGGTGGTGGCGTTGATTGCGGCTTGGGTGGCTTCGCAGAAACCAGCGGACATTCTCTTCCTGGTCTCTGCAGCGTTCTCGCTTGCCGCGGCGTCGTTCTTCCCGGCGCTCACGCTCGGCATCTTCTGGAAACGTGCCAACAAGTGGGGCGCCACGCTGGGGATGCTGTCCGGGCTCACGATCACGTTCTACTACATGATCATGACCCAGCCGTGGCTGCGCAGCGTGTTCAACGTCACCAGCCCGATTGCGGACAACATCTGGTGGGGCATCCAGCCGATTTCGGCAGGGTTGTGGGGTGTGCCGGTCGGATTCGCAGTGATCATCATCGTCAGCCTGCTCACGCCGGCGCCGGATCGCGAGACCCAGGAGCTGGTCGAGCATGTCCGGTATCCGCACATCGCCGGCGACACGATGAACACGCTGGAGACCTGACCGCGCAGCAAGCAACAAGCAATGCAAAAGGCCCGCAGCAATGCGGGCCTTTTTGTTTTCAGGTCGACATTCGGGTCGACCTTCGGACACGCTGCGGCGGCTACAGGAAGATGACTTCCCCGCCGACGAACTTGCCGTTCTTGTCCTTCTTCAGCACGATGATCGTCTTCTCGTCACCCTTGTTCGCGTTGTCGGGATCGAAGGTCTTCTTGTTGTAGGTCCAGCGCGGGGCATTGGGGTCGGAGTTGTCGACTGCATCGGGCTTGCCGATCTTGCTAGTGATCTGCTCCTCCGTGGCGTCGATGACGTAGCCCTGGAAAATGCCGCGTTGATAGCCGCCGCTGCAGGCCGTCAGCGTGACTGCGGCGATCAACGCCATCAACAATCCCCTGCTGGTGCTTCTCATTGCGTGTTCTCCTTGATCTTCGGGCGCAGCCGATGCCAGTCCGACCTGGTCCAAGGTTTCGGCGGTCGGCCGCGAATCGTTACTGCGACCGAAAATTATAGCATCGCTGCGCGTGCGGGCCAGAAGGCCCCCAGAGGCCGCGTGCTAACATTTCCCAGCAATGCCCAACGACCCCAACAGTTCCCGATCCGCATCCGATGCCCTGGTCGCGTTGTCGCCGCTCGACGGCCGCTACGCAGCCAAGGTCGCCGCGTTGCGCGAGCATTTCTCCGAGTACGGATTGATCCGGCACCGGATCCGCGTCGAGCTGGCATGGCTGTGCGCGCTGGCGGATGAGCCCTCTTTCACGGAACTGAAGCCGTTCTCGGCCGCGGCGCGCCGCGAAATCGACGTCGTCGCCGACACCTTCGGCACGGCGGATGGCGAGCGCGTGAAGGCCATCGAACGCACGACCAACCACGACGTCAAGGCGGTCGAATACTGGCTGAAGGAACGCTTCGCCGCCGTGCCGGAGGTGGCGGGCGCGACGGAGTTCATCCACTTCGCCTGTACCTCCGAAGACATCAACAACCTTGCCCACGGCCTGGCGCTTGCCGCCGCCCGCCGCGACATCCTGCTGCCCATGCTGCGGGACATCGCCGCCGACCTGCGCACGCTGGCGCACCGGCACGCCGCGGTGCCGATGCTGTCGCGCACGCACGGTCAGGCCGCCACACCCACGACCCTCGGCAAGGAGATGGCCAATTTCCATGCGCGCGTCGAGCGCCAGATCGCGGCCATCGCGCACGTCCCCATCAAGGGCAAGGTCAACGGTGCCGTGGGCAACTACAACGCCCACGTCGTGGCATGCCCCGGCGTCGACTGGGAGAAAATGGCCGTGCGCGTGGTGAACGGCCTCGGCCTCGAGTTCAATCCATACACGACGCAGATCGAGCCGCACGACTACATGGCGGAGCTCTTCGATGCCATCGCGCGCGTCAACACGATCCTGCTGGGACTCGACCGGGACATCTGGGGCTATGTGTCGCTCGGCTACTTCCGCCAGCACGTGAAGGAAGGCGAAGTCGGCTCGTCGACGATGCCGCACAAGGTCAACCCGATCGACTTCGAGAATTCCGAAGGCAACCTGGGGCTCGGCAACGCGATGCTGCGGCACCTGGCCGAGAAGCTGCCGGTCTCGCGCTGGCAGCGCGACCTCACCGATTCCACCGTCTTGCGCAACATGGGTGCGGCGCTCGGCTACTCGCTGCTCGGCTGGGCGGCGCTGCGGCAGGGCCTCCTCAAGCTCGAGGTCGACGTCGCACGCATTGCCGCCGATCTCGACGCCAACTGGGAAGTGCTGGCCGAGCCGATCCAGACGGTGATGCGCCTCCATGGCATTGCCAATCCGTATGAACAGCTGAAGGCACTCACACGCGGCAAGTCGGGCATCACGCGCGACTCGCTGCATGCGTTCATCGAGGGCCTCGACCTGCCGGCGGAGGCCAAGGCACGATTGAAGGCGCTGTCACCGGCCACCTACGTGGGCCTCGCCCCCGCGCTGGCCGCGCGGATCTAGCGGTCAGCCGGGCGGCGTCGCCTGGTCCGCGCGCCGCGCGCGTCGCTCGCTGACGAAGGTGCCCACCGCGGGCAGCAGCGACACGACCACGATACCGATCACGATCAGCGTCAGGTTCTGCTTCACCCAGGGAATGTTGCCGAAGATGTAGCCGGCGTACACCAGCGACGCGATCCACAGCACCCCGCCGACCGCGTTGTACACGAGGAAGCGCCGGTACTGCATCGCCGCGACGCCGGCCAGGAACGGGGCAAACGTGCGGATGATCGGGATGAAGCGGCCGATGACGATCGTGATAGCGCCGTACTTGTCGTAGAACGCCTGCGTGCGGCGCAGGTAATCCTGCTTGATCCACCGCGAGTCTGGCCGGTCGAAGACCTTGGGCCCGAGGTAACGGCCGATCGCATAGTTGAGCGAGTCGCCGAGGACCGCCGCGATGATCAGCAATCCGACCAGCAGGTGCACGTCGAGGCCGGCGCCGGCCACCACGGTACCTGCGATGAAGAGCAGCGAATCACCGGGCAGGAACGGAAAGATGACGAAGCCGGTCTCGGCGAAGATGACGAGGAACAGCAGGCCGTAGAGCCATGCGCCGTACTGCGTGGCGATCGCCGCCAGTGTCTGGTCGAGCGAGAGGATCGAGTAGAGCAGCGTCGTGAACACGGGGACCTGGATCTATGCGGCGCCTGGCGCCGGCCCGGACGCCGCCGTCACGGCAGGATTTTTTCGCCGGCCGGCCCGGATTTGCGCTCGGGCTTGACCAGGTCCTCGCGCGACACGCCCATCCAC
>JANNNM010000227.1:0-4950 GCA_031398535.1 Betaproteobacteria bacterium
AGCACCAGCCAGATCGCCAGCACCAGCGCCAGCGTGAATCCCACCGAGCGGATGTAGGTGTGTCCGCTGATCGCGATGAACACGAGATAGACCGAGGCCCACGCCAGCAGCCCGAAGCGCAGCAGCGCAAACGTGCTGGCCCGCAACGCAGCCGCGCGGCCCGGTCGGCGCAACAGGCTGGGGCGCGGATCACGCGGCATGCGGCGCGCTCCGGACCGACGGACGTGGCAACGACGCCAGCACGGCGGCAAGCGCCGCTTCGACGGTGGCGACGTCGAGATTGCGGACATCCTCGCCGCGGCCCTGCAGCGGGTGATGCCGCAACGCCGGATTGGGCGAGGCGCAGCCTTGCTTCAGGATGCCCTGGCGCGGGTCCGACCACAGCGACAAGACGTCCAATGGCTGCACCTGGTCGAGGTAGTAGACGGCGGTGAGGATGCCGCTGTCGGGCGCCACCAGCACGCGGCAATGGCGCCGCACCAGCGCCAATAGCTCATGCATCGACGTGGCGCCGCGCACATCCGTCACGTTGGGAAAATCGAATGGTGGCTCCGGCGCGTTACCGAACAGCAGCCAATGCACGCCGCGCGCCGCGGGAAACTGCGCGAAGAGGGCGCGCCATGACGCCGCCGGCCAGTCCTTGACGTAGCCGTAGTACTGCGCGGTCTCCGAGTTGACATGCGCGCCGATCACGATGCGACCCTGGGCCGGCACGACGAAGCGGTCTGCGGTGGCGTCGAGCGCAGGATTCCAGGCCAGCCGCGGCGCGAACGCCGTCCGCTGGCCATCGAGCCAGCGCGTGGGGTCCGGGTCGGCGAACACGGTGGGCTCGCCGCGAAATACGATGCCCTGCGCATGGACGGCCTGCAGCGGGTCGAAGGGCGCGTCGCGGACGAGCCCGGGGACGACGACGACCTCGTCGACACCCGCCAGTGCCGCCATCTGCGCGAGATCGGGGCGCGTCACGAGCACGATCCGGCTGGCCGCGATGCGGGAGCGGATGCGCGCGAACAGCGGCACCAGGCCGAGCGCGATGTCGCCGAGGCCACGATTCCAGCCGAACACGAATTCACGCCGGCCCGCGCGCGCCGCAAGGGCCAGGGTCTGGTCGAACGGGGTTCCGCGCAGACGATCGGCGATTGCGCGCCGCAGGCGGCCGACGCTGAACAATCCGCGCGTGCGCAACTTCATCGCGCCGACCTGATCCGGGGGAATTGCACAGCGGGAGGGATGTGGGGCGAGTGCGCCATGCGGAGGCGATGCGGTCGGTGCGTGCGCGTGCTGCGCGAGGCGCAAGGCGGTCAGTCGTCGGGGCATGCAGCGGTGGATGTCACCACGGAAGCGGCGGGGAAGTATAGGCTGTGCGCATTGCCATTTGCAAACCGGGCAGAGCGTGCGGCAACCCAAGGCGGTGCCGAATTCGGGTAGACTTCGCGCCGCGCGGGCGCCTCGGATCGGTCGCGATCTCCATCGGCTCGCGATGCCTGTCGTCGATCGCGCTTCGCACCTTCGCCCGCGCCCGGACGCGCCACGCCAACGACCCATCCATGTGCGGCATCGCGGGATACGTCAGCGCAACACCGTTCGCTCCTGCAATCCTGGAGTCGATGACGCGCGCGATCGCGCATCGAGGCCCCGACGCCGACGGCTTCTGGTCACAGGGCCCGGCCCATCTCGGGCATCGGCGGCTGTCGGTGATCGACATCGCCGGGAGTCCGCAACCGATGGTGACGGCCGATGGCGGCATCGCCGTCGTGTACAACGGCGAAATCTACAATTTCATCGAACTGCGCGCGGAGCTTGCGCGCAGCGGTTACCAGTTTCGCACCGCGGGCGACACCGAAGTGCTGCTGGCAGGCTGGCGCGCGTGGGGTCCGCGGCTCGTGGAGCACTTGCGCGGAATGTTCGCGTTTGCGTTGTGGGATTCCCGCACGCAGACGTTGTTCGCCGCGCGCGACCACTTGGGCGTCAAGCCATTTCACTTCGCCTGGGATGGCCGCACGCTGGTCTTCGGTTCCGAGTTGAAAGCGGTGCTGGCGCATCCGGCGGTGGGCGCCGACATCGATGCCGGCGCGTTGAAGCTGTTCCTCGAATGCCAGTTCATTCCCGCGCCGCATTCGATTTACGCGCAGGTGCGAAAGCTCCCGCCGGCGCACACCCTCACGCTGACGGCGGGCGAACTTGTGATCCGGCCCTACTGGCATCCGGACTACCGCGACAAGCTGCCCTTGTCCGATGGCGATGCCGAGGCCGCCCTCGACCGCGAGTTGCGCAACTCCGTGCAGGGCATGCTGGTGGCCGACGTGCCGCTCGGCGCCTTCGTCAGCGGCGGCGTCGATTCCGGGTTGATCGCCGCGCTGATGGCTGACCTCACCGGCGGCGCCATCGACACGTTCAACATCGGCTTCGAGGGCGGCGTGGCCGTCAGCGAACACCGCGAAGCAGCTGCGGTGGCGAAGCACATCGGCAGCCGGCATCATGTGCTGATGCTGACGCCCGATCACGTGCTCGACAGCTTCGATCGCTGGATGGACGTGTTCGATGAACCCTTCGCCGACCAGGCGGCGCTGCCGACGATGCTGTTGTCGGGGTTCGCGCGGCGCGATGTCACCGTCGTGCTGACGGGTGAGGGCGCCGACGAAGTGTTCGGCGGGTACTCCAACTATCGCAAGCGCATCCGCGAAGAGCGGGTGCTGCGCTGGCTGGCGCATCCGGCGTCGCCGCTGCCGGCGCTGGCGCGAAACCTTCCCGCCGTGATGCGCCGTGACCGGCTGCTGCGCAACTTGAGCGAACCGTTGGCAAGGCGCTATCGCACGATCCCCAATGTCTTTGACGTCGTACTGCATCCGGGACTGTTCAGCCCGGCCTTCCTCGCGGCCACCGCCGGCATGCCGGACATCGGTTCGTTCGCCGCGTCGGCCTATGCCGAAGCGGGCGACGCGCCGTATCTCGACCGCCTGCTGCACGTCGACACGCGGCTGTGGCTGCCCGACGATCTCCTCACCAAGGTCGACCGCGCGACGATGACGCATTCGCTCGAAGCGCGCGTCCCCTACCTCGATCACCGCTTCGTCGAGTTCTGCGCGCGGCTCGACCCGGCACAGAAGATCCGCGGCACCACGCACAAGCACCTGCTGAAGCGCGTGGCGGAACGCTACCTGCCACCGTTGATCGTGCATCGCGGCAAGCAGGGGTTCGTGATGCCGCTCTCCGAATGGCTCGCAGGGCGCCTCGAGGGCGAGCTCGACCGGCAACTCGGCCCGCAGGGGCTCGAACGCCGCGGCATCTTTGCCCCCGGCGCGCTGCCGCGGCTGCTGGGCGAACACAGGCGCGGCCGGCGCAATCACGCCGGACGCCTGTGGGCGCTGCTGATCCTCGAGCGCTGGTTTGCGCGCTACGCACCCGACTGGGCCTGTCGATGAAGCCGCTGTCGATCCTGCACACCGAATCATCCATCGGGTGGGGCGGCCAGGAGTTGCGCATCCTCACCGAGATGGAAGGCATGGCGCGCCGCGGCCACCGCGTGCACCTCGTCACTGCATCGTCCGCCGACATCCTGCCGGCGGCGCAGGCGCGCGGCGTCCCGGTGACCGGCCTGCCCATCGAGGCGAAGAAGCTGCCGGGATTGACGGCGATGCGCGCATGGCTTGGCCAACATGGCCGAAGCTTCGACGTCGTCAACACGCACAGTTCCACCGACGCGTGGCTGGTGGCGCTCGGGCGCCTCGGCCGGTCGGGCATGCCGCCGGTGGTGCGCACGCGGCATGTGTCGACACCGGTGAACACATCCTTGACGACGCGCTGGCTCTACACGACCGCCACGGCGGAGATCGTCGTCACCGGCGAGGCACTGAAGACCCAGCTCGCCCGCGACAATCGCCTTGACCCGGCGCGCATCACGTCGGTGCGCACCGGCATCGACCTCGCGCGCTTCCGACCGCTAGCCCGCGCGGCGGCGCGCGCGACGCATGGCGTCGACGGGCGCCCTGCAGTCGCGATCCTGGCCACGCTGCGCGACTGGAAGGGTCACGACGTGCTGCTGGATGCGTGGATGCTGTTGCGCGAACGCATTCCGGGATGGCAGCTGCTGATCATCGGCGATGGTCCGCGGCGCGCGCATCTCGAGGCGCGCGTGGCGTCGCTCGGCCTGGCAGGCGATGTGCGCTTCACCGGCAACCAGGACGACGTACCTGCGTGGTTCGCATGCGCCGACGTCGCGGTGTTGCCGTCGTGGGGCGACGAGGGCGTACCGCAAAGCCTGATGCAGGCCGCGGCATGCGGTTTGCCCGCAGTCTCGACGACGATCGGTGCCATCGGCGAGGCCGTCCGTGATGGCGAGACCGGGTTCCTGGTCCCGCCGCAGGACGTGCCAGCGCTGGCGGATGCGCTGGCGCGTCTGATGGCGGATGCTTCGTTGCGGGCCACGATGGGACGCGCCGCGAATGCGTATGCGCAGGACAACTTCGGTCTCGACCGGATGCTCGATGGGATGGAGCGCGTGTTCGCGCGCGTCACCGGGGCGCGCGGCTGATGTGCGGCATCGGCGGGCACTTCGGACGTCCGGTGCGGGCGGACGTGCGTGCGCGGATGATGGCGGCGCTGGCCAATCGCGGCCCGGATGCGCAGCATCTCGCGACCTTCGACGCAGCGGGCGCGCGGCTCGACGATGATGCCATGGCGCCGCACGGCCTCGTCCACGCGCGGTTGTCGATCATCGATCCAAGGCCGGAAGCGGACCAGCCCTTCGGCAGCGACGACGGTGCGGTGTGGATCTGCTACAACGGCGAAGTCTATGGCTGGAAGCCGGATGCCGATGCGCTCGCCGCCGGTGGCGCGCGCTTCCGGACACGGTCCGATACGGAATTCATCCTGCGCGGCTATGAAGCGTGGGGCATCGAGGGCCTGCTGCCCCGGTTGCGCGGCATGTTCGCCTTCGCCATCCTCGATTTC
>JANNNM010000376.1:0-4845 GCA_031398535.1 Betaproteobacteria bacterium
TTCGGCAACTGGGCGATCTGCGACACCGCGTGCTTCAAGCTCTTCGATCGCACGCCGCATGCGTGGAAGTAGGTAGCGCCGCGCCGCGCGGGAACCGCGGTATCCCACTCACCCCCACGACAGGATCGAGACGTGTCCACCCTCTTCGAAGCTGAACGCCACGAGCCGCTGCAAGCGCACGCGTGGGACGAGGCCGCCGCGCGCGCATGGATCGCGCGCTACGCCGACGACGCGCAGCGCGCGTTCACGCCCGCGGGACTGTGGCCGGTGCATCCGCGCGATGCCGACGACGATGGCAAGGCCGGCGAAGTGCAGGCGCCCTTCACGATGGCCTACCTGGGCGCCGCCGGCGTCATCGACGCGCTCGATCATCTCGCCCGCGCCGGCATGGTGGCCGCCACGATCGATTTCGAGCCACTGCTGGCCGACCTTGCGGCGCGCAACCTTGCGCAGGTGGAACCATGGGGTCACGGCGTCCACGGCCTGCTGATGGGCCAGACGGGCATCCTGCTGCTGCACTACCGGCTCGCCACCAACGCGCCGACGAAGGCCGCCATCGCGGACCGCATCGCCGTAGCGATCAGCGCCAATGCCGGTCATCCGTCGCTCGAGATGCTGTGGGGGTCGCCCGGCACCATGCTCGTCGCGATGACGATGCACGAATGGACCGGCGAGGCGCGCTGGGCGGACCTGTTCCGCACCGACGCGCGCAGGCTGATGCAGACGCTGCAGCCGGCCGCCGGTGCGCCCTGGCGGATCTGGACGCAGGATCTTTATGGCAAGCAGGACGCCATCATCGGCGCGGGCCATGGCTTTGTCGGGAACGCCAGTGCGCTGATCCGCGGCCGCCACCTGCTGACGGGGCCTGAATGGGGCGCGTGGCAGGACGACATCGTCGCCACGACGCACACCACCGCGATGCGCGACGGCGCGCTGGCGAACTGGCCGACGCGCGTGTTGCCGGCAGGCACGCCACCGCGGAGGCTGGTCCAGTGGTGCCATGGCGCGCCGGGCGTCATCCCCAGTCTCGCCGCATTGCCCGATCCACGCCTCGATGAACTGCTGGTGGCCGCCGGCGAATTGACCTGGACCGCCGGGCCGCTGACGAAGGGCGTGGGGCTGTGCCACGGCACCGATGGCAACGGGTACGCACTGCTCAAGATCTTCAACCGCACCGGCGACGAACGCTGGCTGGACCGGGCGCGGGCTTTGGCGATGCACGCCATGATGCAAAGCGATCGTCTGGCCGCGCAACACGGGCAGCGGCGCCATGCGCTGTGGGTCGGCGACGCCGGCCTTGCGTGGTACCTGTGGAGCTGCATCGAAGGCGACGGCCGCCTGCCGACACTTGATGCGTGGGCTTGACGCCCTCGCCTGCAAAACCGATAACGGGCGTTACCAAAACAAACGGGGCCCGCAGGCCCCGTTGCACAACCCGCGAACGGATCAGGCCGAGAAGCTGGACCCGCAACCGCAGGTGGTGGTGGCGTTAGGATTCTTGATCACGAACTGTGCGCCTTCCAGGCCTTCCTGGTAGTCGATCTCCGCGCCGACCAGGTACTGGTAGCTCATCGGGTCG
Organism: Betaproteobacteria bacterium; assembly: GCA_031398535.1. Classification (GTDB taxonomy): domain Bacteria; phylum Pseudomonadota; class Gammaproteobacteria; order Burkholderiales; family Casimicrobiaceae; genus VBCG01. The sequence continues at coordinate 1,580 of JANNNM010000376.1, forward strand.
ATCAGCAGCGTGACGCCGTCCTTGTGCATGGCGGTGTCGTCTTCGTTCGTCACTTCATCGAACGTGAAACCGTACTGGAAGCCCGAGCATCCGCCGCCGGAGACGAACACACGCAGCTTGAGCTCCGGGTTGCCTTCTTCGGCGATCAGCGTCTTGACCTTGGCCGCAGCCGAGTCGGTGAAGATCAGCGGGGCGGGCATTTCATTCATTGCGTTCATCGTGGACTCCGTGGCGGAAAAGTTTCCGCGAAACGACGTGTTGCGGACCGTGCGGTGCTGCGGTTCAGGACGGCAGGCTCAAACGGCAGAGCCTACCCGTTTCAATTCGACCACACTGGCGGTGCCTTGTTCAACATGATGCAGCCGGCCTTGCACCACCGCGCCCAGATGCATCTCGAGCGTCTTGTATTCGATATCCCCGACGATGCGGGCTTTTGCCTGCAATTCGAGGTAATCGTTGGCTATTACCGGGCCATTGACGGTACCGTTGATCACCACGTGCGACACCTTGATCTCGCCGTCGACGCGGGCCTGCTCGCTGACCACCAACGTGCCGGTTTCGCCGTTGGCCGTGGTGACGTTGCCGCACACGACGCCGTCGATGCGAAGGCCCCCCGAGAACGACACATTGCCGTTGACCGTGGTGCCGGTGCCGATCAGGCAGTCGATGCGCTTTTGCGGTGAAGCGTGCTTCTTGCGTTCGAACATGGTGTCTCCCTAGCCCACAGTCAAGCTGCGGGCGGCACGCGGGGCGCTCTGGCCGGCCTCGTAGGCGCGCGCCGCCACCCCAGTGACCCGGGCGCCGACAGGCACCCGAAACCGTCCTTCAACCCGCTGATAATACTTGAATTTGAGGGTCAGCGTCGACGCGGTCGCCGGGTCGTCGTCGGGCAGGACCAGCGTACGGGCCGCCGAACCGCTGCCGGGCTCCGGCGCCAGCGTGGCCTGCAGCACCATCGTGCCCGCGAATTCGTCCTTGGGGCTGCCCCCGCGCACGACCAGCACGCTGTAACGCCACATGTCCTCGCCGTCGGGTTCCACCGTCAGCCGCTGGATCTGCAGGCCGATGTTCTTGCTGGAGTCGGAGACGAGCTTCTGCAGGAACGCCAGTTCTTCCTTCAGCTGCGCGTTCTCGCTGGCCAGCTCGGTGGCCTGCTTGCTCAGCGCTTCCTGGTTACCGCGATTCATCGACTGCTCGCTTTCGAGCGTCGAGTTGCGCGCGCGCAGTTCGGTCGCTTCGGCCTTGTACCGCGTGGCGTCGGCTTCGAGCGTGACCAGCTTCTGCTCGATCTCCTTGCGGTTGAAGCCGCTGAAGATCTGGCCGAAGTCGAAGCCCCACCACCACATGCCGCCGATGATCACCAGCAGCGTCGCGATCAGGGCCCCGCGGCTCCACCACGGCAGGTGGGTGCGCACCGCCATCTTCGGCGCGGAAATGCCGAAGTGCGCGCGCACCTTGCGCCACCAGTTCTGGGCCGGCACGTCTCCGCTTTCTACGGCAGGACCGGCGGGCTTTTGAGCCCCGCAGTTTCAGGCAGCCCGAACATCAGGTTCATGTTCTGCACGGCCTGGCCGGCGGCGCCCTTGACAAGGTTGTCCTCGACTACCAGCACGGTGACCATGTCGCCGCCACCGGGCCGGTGCACCGCGATGCGCGCAACATTCGAGCCGCGCACGCTGCGCGTTTCCGGATGCGAACCCGCGGGCATCACATCGACGAAGGGTTCGCCGGCGTAACGCTGTTCGAACAGCGCCTGCAGGTCCACGTCGGTCTTCGTCAGGCGCGCGTAGAGCGTCGAGTGGATGCCGCGGATGATCGGCAGCAGGTGCGGCGTGAACACCAGGCCCACCGGCGACTTGCTGCGTGTCGCCAGTTCCTGCACCGTCTCCGGATGATGCCGGTGGCCGCTGACCCCATACGCCTTGAAGTTGTCGGAGGTTTCGGCCAGCAACAGGCTCAGTTCTGCCTTCCGCCCGGCACCCGACGCGCCGGACTTGCAGTCGGCGATGAGATGCGCAGCGTCGACGATCCCTGCTTCAAGCAGTGGCACGAAGCCCAGCTGCATCGAGGTCGGATAGCAACCGGGGTTGCCCACGATGCGCGCCTTGCTGATGGCATCGCGGTAGAACTCGGGCAGGCCATACACCGATTCCGCGAGCAGGTCGGGGCATGCGTGCGGCATCTTGTACCACTTCTCGAACACCGCCGGATCGCGCAGCCGGAAGTCGGCGGCGAGGTCGATGATCTTGACGCCGGCGTCGACCAGGCTGCGCGCCTGTGCCATTGCCACGCCATGGGGCGTGGCGAAGAACACGATATCGCAGCTCTTCAGGTCGGTGGCATCGGGCGCCGTGAACACGAGATCGTCGTAGTGGCCGCGCAGGCTCGCGAACATGTCGACCACGCGCGTGCCCGCATCGCCGCGCGACGTGATGGCGCGGACATCTGCCTGCGGATGCGACGCGAGGATCCGGAGCAGTTCGACGCCGGTGTAGCCGGTGCCGCCGACGATGCCGATCTTGAGCATGGTGTGACCTCGTCTCTCGGGTGAAGGTCGATTCTAACGGAAACGAAAAGGCCGCCTTCGAGGCGGCCTTTCCGGGAAGCAGGTGGCTCGTCGCGGCTTAGCGCTTCGAGAACTGCTTGCGGCGGCGCGCCTTGTGGAGGCCGACCTTCTTTCGTTCGACTTCGCGCGCATCGCGCGTGACGAGGCCCGCCTTCGACAGCACGGGCTTCAGCTGCGCGTCGTAGTCGATCAGCGCGCGGGTGATGCCGTGGCGCACCGCGCCAGCCTGGCCCGACTCACCACCGCCGTTCACGTTGACCATGATGTCGAACGTGGTGGAGTGGTTGGTGAGCACCAGCGGCTGGCGGACGACCATGCGGCCTGTTTCACGCGTGAAGAATTCGTCGATGGGCTTGTCGTTGACGACGATCTTGCCCGTGCCCTGCTTGATGAAGACCCGCGCCACCGACGTCTTGCGGCGGCCCGTGCCGTAGTAGTAATTGCCGATCATGGGAATCCGTTCGTAGATTCGTTGTTCGAGGTGCGAAACGAGGCGGTTACTTGCAGGGCGACAGGGGCTTCGGCTGCTGTGCCGAATGTGGATGCGCAGGCCCGGTGTAGTACTTGAGCTTCTTCAGCATGGCGTAGCCCAGCGGGCCCTTCGGCAGCATGCCGCGAACGGCCTTCTCGAGCGCTCGGCCCGGGAATCGCGCCTGCATCTTGCTGAAATTGGTCGTGTAGATGCCACCCGGGTAGCCCG
>JANNNM010000400.1:0-2882 GCA_031398535.1 Betaproteobacteria bacterium
GATGTGATCGAGCCGATGGATGGCAAGGGTTATGAGCGCGACCCGCGATCGCTGGCCAAGCGTGCCGAGGCCTTCCTCAAGTCCTCGGGCGTGGGTGACACCGCTTACTTCGGTCCGGAACCTGAATTCTTCATCTTCGACGCGGTCGAGTGGTCGGTCGACATGTCGGGCAGCTACTGCAAGGTGTTCTCGTCGGAAGCCGCGTGGTCGACGGCCGACAAGTTCGAAGGCGGCAACATGGGCCACCGGCCCACGGTCAAGGGCGGCTACTTCCCCGTGCCCCCGGTCGACCAGTTGCAGGACCTGCGCTCGGCGATGTGCATCGCGCTGGAACAGATGGGCGTCGAAGTGGAGGTGCATCACCACGAAGTCGCCAACGCGGGTCAATGCGAGATCGGCACGAAGTTCGAGACGCTGGTCAAGCGTGCCGACTGGTGCCAGGTGATGAAGTACGTGATCCACAACACCGCGCACGCGTACGGCAAGACGGCCACGTTCATGCCGAAGCCCATCGTCGGCGACAACGGCTCGGGCATGCACGTGCACCAGTCGATCTGGAAGGGCGGCAAGAACCTCTTCGCCGGCGACGGTTACTCCGGCTTGTCGGAGCTCGCTCTGTATTACATCGGCGGCATCATCAAGCACGCCCGCGCGCTGAACGCGATCACCAATCCGGGCACCAACTCGTACAAGCGCCTGGTGCCGGGCTTCGAGGCGCCGGTCAAGCTGGCGTACTCGGCACGCAACCGTTCCGCGTCCATCCGCATTCCGTATGTGTCGAACCCGAAGGGCCGCCGCATCGAAGTGCGCTTCCCGGACCCCACCTGCAATCCGTACCTCGCGTTCTCGGCGATGATGATGGCGGGTCTCGACGGCATCCAGAACAAGATCCATCCCGGCGAACCGGCTGACAAGAACCTCTACGACCTGCCGCCGGAAGAGGATGCCAAGATCCCGACCGTGTGTTCGTCGCTCGACATGGCGCTTGACTACCTCGACCGTGATCGCGAGTTCCTCACGCGCGGTGGCGTGTTCACCAACGACATGATCGACGCCTACATCACGCTCAAGATGGAGGAAGTCACCAGGTTCCGGATGACGACCCATCCGGTCGAGTACGACATGTACTACAGCCTGTAAGCGCGGATTCATGTCAGCGCCCCGCGCGGCGCAAGCGTTGATGGAAGTGCAGGGGCAGGCCTTGTGCCTGCCCCTTTTGCTTCCTGCTCGCGTGCTCTACACTCAGGCGCTATGGTCCACGATGTCTTCAATGCTGGAAAACGGTGCGTATGCACGCTCGCATGGTGCGCGGCAGTCCTGTGTGCGCCCGCGGCGTGGGCGCAGGGCTCGGTATGCAAGTACATCGATGCCGACGGGAACATCGTGTTCTCCAACCTGCCGCCGGAAAAGGGGCAGCGCAAGATCTCCTGCATTGGTGGCGACGAACCGCGCAAGGGCGGCACGTCTGGGTCCGTGCGCAGCACGCCGGCGCCTGCGGGCTTCCCCAAGGTCGATGTCGACACCCAGCGCTCCCGTGATGACATGCGCCGCAAGGTGCTGTCCGAGGAACTCTCCGCGGAGGAAAAGCTGCTCGTCGAAGCGCGCGCCACTTACGCCAACGGCGCGCCGGTGCCCTTGCCCGAGGAACAGGGCAACGCCGACAAGTACCGCGAGCGCATTGCGCGGCTGCGCCAGTCGCTGCAACTGCACGAGCGCAACATCGAGGCGCTGCGCAAGGAACTCGCCGCCACCAGATAGCGGTCCGCCCGCCCGGGCCCGGGCGCGGAATTTGCTAAAGATTGTGCCAACCATGCTGTCATGCGCGGAAGTGCATGCGGCGTTGGCGGTGTGCGGTAGCGGGATGGCGCAATGAAATTGCGATTCTTCCCTTCGTCGGCGACGGCGGCTCCCGTTTCGCCCAAGTATCCCGGCCTCGACATGCTTGCGGCCGCGATCCTGATGCTGAGTTCCGACGGACGCGTGATCTTCGTGAATCCGGCTGCCGAAAACCTCTTCGAGCTCTCGCGCGTCAAGTTCCTGGGCCACACGCCCGCGGAGCTCTTCGGCGATGCGCCGGCCCTGCAGAGCGCGATTGCCAAGGCCGTGGTCAGCGGTGCGGCCTATACGGAGCAGGAAATCGAACTGGGCATCGCCGGGCGCAGCCGCCTGCATCTCACTTGCACCGTGTCGTCGATCGAGGCCGGCAATGCCACGCTGCTGATCGAGTTCCGGCACATCGACCAGCAGCTGAAGGTCGCGCGCGAAGAGCGGCTGCGCGACCAGCAGCAGGCCAATCGCGAGCTGATCCGCAGCCTGGCGCACGAGATCAAGAATCCGCTGGGTGGCATCCGTGGCGCCGCGCAGCTGCTCGAAGGCGAACTCGACCGTCCGCACCTCATCGAGTACACGCAGGTGATCATCGGTGAAGCCGATCGCCTGCAATCGCTCGTCAACCGGCTGTTGACGCCGCATCGCCTGCCCACGTACCGCCGCACCAACATCCACGAGATCGTCGTGCGCGTCCGCAGCGTCGTGCAGGCCGAGTTCCCCGCCATCGCGATGGCGTCGGATTTCGACATCAGCATCCCGGAGTTCGAAGCCGACCCGGAGCAACTGACGCAGGTCGTGATGAACATCGCGCGCAACGCGGCCCAGGCACTCACCCATGGCGTGGATGCACCGCAGATCCGCTTCGAGACGCGGATCGCGCGCGGCGTCACGCTGGCCAAGAAGCGCCACAAGCTGGCCCTGGCGCTGTCGATCCACGACAACGGCCCGGGCGTGCCCGAGGCCATCCGCGAGCGCATCTTCTATCCGCTGGTCTCCGGGCGTGACGGCGGCAGCGGCCTCGGCCTCACGATCGCGCAGACCTTTGTAGCCCA
>JANNNM010000415.1:0-8720 GCA_031398535.1 Betaproteobacteria bacterium
CCGGCATGCTCAAGAAGGAAGGGCTGCCCCATAACGTGCTGAACGCAAAACAGCACGCGCGCGAGGCGGAGATCGTCGTGCAGGCGGGACGCCCCAAGCAGATCACGATCGCGACGAACATGGCGGGCCGCGGCACGGATATCGTGCTGGGCGGCATGCTCGAGCCGCTGATCCTCAAGGTCCGCGACGACGAATCATTGCAGCCCGCCGAAAAGGAGCGCGAGATCGCGAAGATGCGCGCCGACTGGCAGGTGCGCCACGACGACGTGGTGAAGGCGGGCGGCTTGCACATCGTCGGCACCGAACGGCACGAATCGCGGCGCATCGACAACCAGCTGCGTGGCCGTGCCGGCCGCCAGGGCGATCCCGGCTCGTCGCGCTTCTACCTGTCGCTCGAGGATCCGCTGCTGCGCATCTTCGGCGGCGAGCGCCTCGGCATGATCATGCAGAAGCTGAAGATGCCCGACGGCGAGCCCATCGAGCATCCGATCGTCAACCGGTCCATCGCCAAGGCGCAGAACCGCGTCGAGTCGCGCAACTTCGACATCCGCAAGCAATTGCTGGAATACGACGACGTGGCCAATGACCAGCGCCGCGTCATCTACCAGCAGCGCAACGAGTTGCTCGAGGGCGACGACGTTGCCGACACGGTACGCAACATGGTCCGCGGTCAGATCGAGGACACGGTCAAGCTCTTCGTGCCGCCCGACTCGGTCGAGGAGCAATGGGATGTGCCGGGGCTCGAAACCGCGCTGGCGGCGGATTACCAGATCGCGGCACCGATCGCGCAGTGGATGCGGGACGATGCCAACCTCAACGACGAGACGCTGCGCGAACGCGTGGCCGATCTTGCGGCCAAGGCGTGGAGCGACCGCGAGACCAGCGTGGGCCCCGAGCTCATGCGCCAGTTCGAGCGCAACCTGATGCTGCAGACGGTCGATCATCACTGGCGCGATCACCTGGCCTCGCTTGATCACCTGCGCCAGGGCATCCACCTGCGCGGCTACGCGCAGAAGAATCCGAAGCAGGAGTACAAGCGCGAGGCCTTCGAGCTCTTCTCGGAGATGCTCGACCGGATCAAGCAGGATGTCGTGAAGGTGGTGCTGACGGTCAACGTCCGCGGCGAGGCGGATGTCCGCGCGGTCGAGGAGGCCGAGGCCGTCACCAACGTCAAGTACCAGCACGCCGACTACGAGGAAGCGCTGGCCGCCACCGCCGCCGACGGCGATGTCGCCATCGCGCCGCCGCCGCCGTTCACGCGTGCTGGCGAAAAGGTCGGCCGCAACGACCTCTGCCCGTGCGGTTCGGGCAAGAAGTACAAGCACTGCCACGGCCGGATCTGACGCCACTCGCACCGCCGACCGGTCGCGCCGATGCCCGTTCTCTACACGCCTCCCACGGCTGACAAGCTGCGTGCCGTGCCGGGCATCCGTCTTGGCACGGCCGCGGCGAAGATCAAGTCATGGGCGCGCGACGACGTCGTGCTGGTCCTCGCGGATCCCGGCACCGTGGCGGCCGGCGTCTTCACCCGCAACCGTTTCTGCGCCGCCCCGGTCATCGTCTGTCGCGACCACCTGCAGCGCCAGCATGCGTCGGGCGCGGCCTTCCGCGCGCTGCTCATCAATGCGGGTAACGCGAATGCCGGCACCGGCGATCCCGGGCTTGCGGATGCGCGCGCCGAATGCGTCGCCGTGGCACGGATGCTCGATTGCGCGCCGGAGGAAGTGCTGCCGTATTCGACCGGCGTGATCATGGAGCCGCTGCCGTTAGCCCGCATCATCGCCGGCTTGCCGGCGGCGCACGCGGCGGCGCGCGCGGACGGCTGGTTCGCCGCCGCCAATGCCATCATGACCACCGACACGGTGCCGAAGGGCGCGTCGCGGCAGGTGACGATCGACGGCGTGGTGGTCACCGTCACCGGCATCGCCAAGGGCGCCGGGATGATCCACCCGGACATGGCGACGATGCTGTCATTCATGGCCACCGACGCGCCGGTCGCGGCTGCCTTGCTCGGGCAGATTGTCCGCGAGGTGGCCGATGTCTCGTTCAATGGCGCCACCGTCGACGGCGACACGTCCACCAACGACAGCTTCGTGCTGGCCGCCACTGGCCGCGCCGTGCTGGCGCCACTGCGCGACCCGGCGGATCCGCGCGTGGTTCTGCTGCGCGGTGCCATCGAAGCCTGCGCCGTGGAACTGGCGCAGGCCATCGTCCGCGACGGCGAAGGCGCCACCAAGTTCATCTCGATCCGCGTCGACGGCGGCCGCGACGTCGAGGAGTGCAAGCGCATCGCGTTCAGCATCGCGCACTCACCGCTCGTGAAGACCGCGTTCTTCGCGTCGGATCCCAACCTCGGCCGCATCGTGTGCGCGATCGGCAATGCCGCTGCCCCCGATCTTGATCCCGCCGGCGTGTCGTTCTGGCTGGACGATGTGCTGGTCGTCGACCATGGCGGCCGGTCCGTGCGCTATCGCGAGGAAGACGGCAAGCGCGTGATGCAGCAGCAGGAGATCGGCATTCGCGTCGCGTTGTCGCGGGGCGCCGCGGCCGCCACGGTGTGGACGTGCGACTTCTCGCACGACTACGTCACGATCAATGCCGACTACCGGTCCTGACGCCACGGTGGCGCTGGCCGCGCTGATTGCGCGCGCCGACGCCCTGCTGGCCCGCGTCGAGGCCACCCTCCCCCCAGTCACGGCGGAACCGGACTGGAAGCACGTCACCGCAGCGCGCTGGCGCAAGCGATCCGGTCGCGGGTGGCTGCAGGCGGTGGCGCACCCGCACCTGATCCGCGGCAGCGATCTCGTCGCCGTCGACACGCAGAAACAGATCATCGACCGCAACACGCGGCAGTTCGTCGCCGGCGCGCCCGCCAACAATGTGCTGCTGACCGGCGCGCGCGGTACCGGCAAGTCTTCGCTGGTGAAGGCCATGCTCGCGAAGTATGCGGCGAAGGGCCTGCGCCTCATCGAAGTGGATAAGGAAGACCTGACGGACCTGCCGGACATCACCGATCGCCTGGTGGGGCTGCCGCAGCACTTCATCATCTTCTGCGACGACCTCACGTTCGACGCGGGCGAGGCCGGGTACAAGGCCCTCAAGGTGATGCTCGATGGCTCGATCACCTCCGGCGCGCAGAATGTCCTGATCTACGCGACGTCCAACCGCCGGCACCTTTTGCCTGAATACTTCATCGAGAACCTCGAGACGAAGCACGTCGGCGAAGAAGTGCATCCCGGTGAATCGGTCGAGGAGAAGATCTCGCTGTCCGAACGTTTCGGGCTTTGGGTCTCGTTCTACCCGTTCACGCAGGACGATTACCTCGCTGCCGTGCGCGGCTGGCTCGCGCATTTCGGCGTGAAGCCGGCCCGCAATGCACGCGATGACGAACGCCGGACGCGCGACGCGCTGCAGTGGGCGCTGCAGCGCGGATCGCGCAGCGGCCGCGTCGCGTGGCAGTTCGCGCGCGACGTCGCCGGCGCGGAAGCGACGACGTCACGGCGCAGGTGAGCGCTTCTCCGGTTCGCGTGGCGGCGGCGGTGCTGCTGCGGCCCGATGGGCAGGTGCTGCTGGCGCAGCGTCCCCCCGGCAAGGCCTACGCCGGTTACTGGGAGTTTCCCGGCGGCAAGCTGGAAGCGGGCGAATCGCCGCATGCGGCGCTCGTCCGTGAATTGCGCGAGGAGTTGGGCATCGTCGTGCGCCGCGCCGCGCCCTGGCTGGTGCAGGAGTTCGTCTATCCGCATGCGCACGTCGAGCTGCACTTCTTTCGCGTGTTCGAGTGGAGCGGCGAGCTCTTCGGCCACGATGGCCAGGCCTTCGCGTGGCAGACGCCGGGCGCGTGGGACGTGGCGCCGCTGCTGCCCGCCAATACGCGCATCCTGTCGGCACTGGCACTTCCCGATGTCTATGCCATCACCAATGCCGCGTTGATCGGCGAGGATGCGCTGGTCGCGCGGGCGCACGCTGCATTCGCTGCGGGATTGCGCCTGCTGCAGTTGCGCGACCGGGAATGGCCGCTTGAACGCCGGATGATCCTGGCCGCGCGACTCGTACCACTGGCAGGCGAGTTCGGTGCGCAATTGATGTGGAACGGGACGTCGGAGGAGGCGCGGGCCGCGGGCTGCGCCGGCGTGCATTGGACCGCTGCACGATTGAAGATGGCGTCGGTCCGCCCGCAGGACCTGCTGGTCGGGGCTTCATGCCACGCCGCCGCGGAGCTTGCGCACGCCGGTCACCTGGGACTCGACTTCGCGGTACTCGGTCCGGTCGCGCCCACGCCTTCGCATCCCGGGGCGGCGGTGCTGGGTTGGGACGGTTTCAGCGGCACGGCCGCGGATACGCGGCTGCCGGTCTACGCACTGGGCGGACTCGGCCGCGGCGACCTCGCAACGGCCGTTGCCCATGGCGCGCACGGCATAGCCCTGATGCGCGGCGCCTGGATCTCCTGAGTACGTCGACTCAGTCGTCGCGCCCGCGTTCCGCCGGCGGTTCTCCGGGCTGCAATTCGTCGTCGTCGGGCTCCACGGCCGCGATCCGGTAGCGCTCATCGGCCCACGCGCCAAGGTCGACCAGTTTGCAGCGTTGCGAGCAGAAGGGCCGGAACGGCGACCCCGGACCCCAGGTCACGGGAAGCCCGCAGGTGGGACAGCTGACGACCGGTGGCGCGACCAAGATCGTGCGTGCTAGAGGTTGCAGAACATCAGGTCGAACTCGACATCGCGATCGAACACGGTGCCGCGATCGAGACCGGAGACACCCAGGAAGCGGATGTTGAGCGCGTATTTGTTGGCGCTGATTTCCGGTACGCACGAATGCTCCTTCGCCAGCGAGAGGCGGAGCAATTGTGCGACCTTGGTCGTGGTCAGCATCAACTGGAACACGCCGCGATGCGCGATGTGGCGACTGGCGCGACCGTTGTCGCGCAACAGCTTCAGCACGATCGCCGATCCGGCGCGAATCGGCGCGAAGGGCTCGATCCAGCCCTTGAGATCGTTGCGCCGCGCGCCGGGGTCCTGGTGCAGCCACCAATGGTAGGCCGGCAGGTCGAACTCGCAGACGCCGCCCGGGATGGCGGTGCGCTGCTTGATGGCCATCAGCCATTCGTTGTCGCGCAGGTGGGCGCCCACCTTGCCGGCCTGCCCGAGCAGCTGGACATTGACACCGTCGATCTGCGCCAGCAGCGTCTCCAGCATCTGCTGGTCGATCTGCGGATTGTTCTTGAGCGGTCCCAGCATCTGCTTCTGACGCTCGAGCTCCTGCAGCAGGTCGGTCTTGAGATCCGCGCGCGCGGCGACGTCGGCGATCTCGAACAGCGCGAGCAATGCGGCGTGATGATCGGGCGCGGCATCCTGTCCCGCGAAATAGCCGACACGGCCGAACAGGTCTTCGAGGCGCATCAATGTGCGCACCCGTTCGTTCAGCGGATGTTCGTAACGGATCACTTCGGGCCGGCCTTGCGCGAGTCTCTAGCCATTCTCCGGGGAACTGCGCGCGGGTTCAAGCGTATCGTGCGCCCGCGCCTCCATCCGGTACTTCGCATCAAGCGTTTCAACTTGCGCATGCAGCGCTGCGAGGGTCCCGGCATTGTCGATCACGTCGTCCGCCCGCGCGAGCCGCGCCGCGCGCGGAAGCTGTGTCGCCATGATCGCGCGAACGTCGTCCGCCGCCATGGCGCTGCGTGCGATCACCCGCTGCACCTGGACCTCTTCCGGGCAATCGACGACCAGCACGCGGGCGATGCGCGGCAGCAGCGTCCCGCGTTCCAGCAGCAGCGGTACGCTGAGGATCCCGTACGGGCCGGTCCAGCGGGCCATCGTCGCGTTCAGGTTGGCATGGATCAGCGGATGCAGCAGGGCCTCGAGTTGCTTGCGCCGCGATGGGTCCGCGAAGACTGTTTCCCGCAGCCACTGCCGGTCCAGCGTTCCATCGGCCGCAACCGCCCGTGGACCGAAGGCGTCGCGGACCGCGGCATGGCCCGCCTGGCCGGGTGCGGACACCTCGTGGGCGGCGAGGTCGGCGTCGGCCAGGTCGGCGCCCAGTGCGACAAAGGCTTTCGCGACTTCCGACTTTCCGCTGCCGATCCCACCCGTCAGTCCGACGATGTAGCCCATCAACCGGGGAAGTAGAGCCGCAGGATGGTCGGGCCGCAGAAGAGGGCCACGGCACCGGCGATGGCCAGGTAGGGCCCGAAGGCCAGCGGGACGGTGTGGTCGCGGCCCTTGAAGGCCACCAGCGCGATGCCGATGAAGGCGCCGACGACGGAAGACCCCAGCACGATCAGCGGCAGCATCTTCCAGCCGAGCCACGCGCCCAGCGCTGCCAGCAGTTTGAAGTCGCCATAGCCCATGCCCTCCTTGCCGCGGATGATCTTGAAGAGCCAGAAGATCGTCCACAGCGCCATATACCCGGCAATGGCGCCGATCACGGCGTCCGCCAGCGGCACGAACAATCCGTAGAGGTTGGCGATGAGCCCACCCCACAGCAACGGCAATGTCAGGTTGTCTGGCAGCAGCTGCGTGTCGAAGTCGATGCCGGTCAGCGCGAGCAGCGTCCACAGGAAGGCGCAGGCCGCCACACCTTGCCACGTCGGGCCGAACTTGAAGATGGCAGCCGCGGCCAGTGCGCCCCCCAGCAACTCGACGACGGGATAGCGTGCCGAGATGGGCGCCGCGCACGCCGAACACTTGCCGCGCAACGCGAGCCACGAGACGACCGGGATGTTTTCCATCGAGGTGATCTGGTGGCCGCAGGCGGGGCAGGCCGAGCGGGGCACCGCCAGGTTGTAGCGCGGCTGCGCGGGCGGTTCCTCGCCCCGCAGCTCGGCGCATTGCGCCTGCCAGCCGCGATCGAGGATCTTCGGCAGCCGATGGATGACGACGTTGAGAAAACTGCCGACGCACAAGCCGACCACGGCGGCCACCACGGTGGCGACCACCGGATCGAGAAACATGACGGGCATCCGCGTGAAGCCGGACGTTGCGTCAGACCACCGAGCCGAGCTTGAAGATCGGCAGGTACATCGCAACCACGAGCCCACCGATCACGACACCCAGGAACACGATGATGATGGGTTCAAGCAGGCTCGACAATGCAGCCACGGCGTCGTCGACCTCGCGTTCGAAATACTCGGCCACTTTGCCCAGCATGTTGTCGAGGGACCCCGATTCCTCGCCGATCTGGATCATCTGCAGCACCATCGTCGGGAAGAGCCCGGTATTGCCCATCGAGTTCGTGAGGCTGGTACCCGTGCTGACCTCGGTCTGGATCTTCTTCGTGGCCGCGGCATAGACGGCATTGCCGGCAGCGCCGCCGACGGCATCGAGGGATTCCACCAAGGGAACACCAGCCGCGAACATCGTCTGCAGCGTGCGCGTCCAGCGCGCGATGGTGGCCTTTTCGAGGACGCCACCGATGATCGGTATCTTCAGCATGATCCGGTCGAAGCCGTAGCGAAACGCGGCCGATCGTCGCAACATGATGCCTGTGCCGACGACCGTGGCAATGACCACGAGGAAGCCAAGCCACCACCACGCGACGACAAATTCCGAGATCGCCATGACGATCAGCGTAGGCGCCGGAAGATCGGCGCCGAAACTCGCGAACACCTTCTTGAATGACGGAATCACCCAGACCATGATGATCCAGATCACGACAACCGCGACCACGATCACCGAGATCGGGTAGAACAGTGCCGATTTGATCTTGCCCTTGATGGCGAGGATCTTTTCCTTGTACGTGGCCAGTCGATCGAGAATGGCGTCGAGCGTGCCGGAAGCTTCGCCGGCCGCGACCAGGTTGCAATAGAGCTGGTCGAAGTGTTTCGGGTGCGCGCGAAAGGCCTGCGCCATCGACGAACCCGCCTCGATCTGGCTCTTGATGTCCATCATCAGTCGCGAGAAGCGCGCATTGCTGTGACCGCGGGCGACGATCTCGAAGGATTGCAGCAGCGGTACGCCGGCCTTCAGCATCGTGGCCAACTGCCGCGTAAAGAACGTGATGTCCTTTTCATTGACGCTGCGTCCGCCGCGGAAACTCTGCTTGCGGATCTTGACGATGCGGATGCCCTGCCGCCGCAGGTTGGTCGTGACGACCGTTTCGGTGGCAGCCTTCGACTCGCCGCGCACCTGGCGGTTGTTGCGGTCCACGCCTTCCCAGATGAAGGTGTATTCCTTGACGTCGCGGCGATTTGCAGTTGCGGTGGCCAAGGCAGGGTTCCGTTATGCGACGGGTGAACCGTCACTCGTTGGTGATCGCCTCGATTTCCTCGAGGGAGGTCATGCCTGACTTTACTTTGAGGAGCCCGGACTGGCGCAGGTCGCGCACGCCTTCCTTGCGCGCCTGCACCGCGATGTCGAGCGCGTTGCCGTTGCGCATGATCACCTGGCGCATGTCGTCGGTGATGGGCATGACCTGGTAGATGCCAACACGGCCCTTGTAGCCCGTGCCCTTGCAGTGATCACAGCCGATGGGTCCCAGCGGTTGCCACGAACCGTCGAGGTCCTCCGCTGTGAAGCCGGCCTGCATCAGCGTTTCCGGAGGAATGTCCTCGGGCTTCTTGCAATTCGGGCACAGCCGGCGGCCTAGCCGCTGCGCGGTGATCAGGATGACGGAGGACGCGATGTTGAACGGCGCCACGCCCATGTTGAGCAGCCGCGTGAGCGTGGTGGGGGCGTCGTTGGTATGCAGCGTGGAAAGCACGAGATGGCCGGTCTGCGCGGCCT
>JANNNM010000440.1:0-2685 GCA_031398535.1 Betaproteobacteria bacterium
GTCCCCCAAGGGCCAGTCCACGCTGACGTTGCTGCTGCAATTCGTGCACGCCGAGCTCGACCGGGTCGGCGCGCCGACGGACCTGGTGCAGCAGCTGCCGGCACCCGTGACGCGCGGCATGACGCGCGAACTGATGCAGCAAGCGGACGTGGTGCTGGCGACCGGCTCGCGCAACAACGTGCGCGCGGCCTACGGCAGCGGGACGCCGGCACTGGGCGTGGGGGTCGGCAACGTCGTCGTCATCGTCGACGAGACGGCAGACCTGGCGGCCGCCGCCGAACGGATCGCGCGATCCAAGACCTTCGACAATGCCACCAGCTGCTCCTCCGAGAACAGCCTGGTCATCGTCGACAGCGTCTATGATGCGACGCTGATGGCGCTGGCGATGCAGCACGGTGCGTTGCTCACACCTGAGGAAACCCTGCAGCTGCAGGCGGCCATGTTCCCGGACGGCAAGCTTTCACCCGCCGTCGTGGCCAAGCCTGCTGCCGACATTGCACGCATCGCGGGCCTGACGCGGCCTGCGCTGCTGAAGGCGCGCTTCCTGATGGTGGCGCAGACCGGCGTGGGCGCGCTGCATCCGTTCTCCGGCGAGAAGCTGTCGCCGGTGCTGGCGGTGTATCGCGTGGCCGACTTCGCCGCCGCGGCGGAACGGGCGCGGCAGATCCTGCAGTTCGAAGGCGCAGGGCATTCGGTGGGCCTGCAATCAAATTTGCCCGAGCGCGCGGAATGGCTCGGGGAGACGCTGCCGGTATGCCGCGTCATCGTCAACCAGGCGCATTGCATCGCCACTGGCGGCAGCTACGACAATGCACTCCCATTCTCGCTGTCGATGGGCTGCGGATCGTGGGGCGGCAACAGTTTCTCCGAGAATTTCAACTTCAGGCATCTCCTCAACATCACGCGTGTCGTGGCGCCGCTTCCACCCGGGCGTGTCCGCGAGCCGACCGAGGACGAATTGTTCGGCGCCTATCGCCGCAAGTACGGGACAGCTTCCGGCCATGAGTGACAGCGCGCTGCCGCTGACGTTGCGTGGCGTCATCGACCAGCTGGCGCTCGCGCAACCGGACGCGCCCTTCCTGGTCGACCCCGAGACCGGCGGCATCACGACCTACGTGCACTTGAAGCGCGATGTCGGGCGCCTCGCGGCGGAACTGGCGAGCCTCGGTGTCGTGCCCGGCGACGTGGTGTCGACGATGCTGCCCAACGGCTGCGCGGCGGTGCAGGTGTTCCTGGGCGCGATGCATGGCGGCTACGTCGTCTCGCCGATCAACCTGCTGGCGCAGGACGCGCAGTTGCGGCATGTGTTGGCGCATTCCGGGACGCGCGTGGTCTTTGCGGCCCCCGAGTACGCAGCGCGGGTGGCGGCCCTGGCGCCGTCCGGCGTGCGCATCCGCGTGGCCGAACCCGATGATGTCGCGCCGGTGGCCGCGCCTGCTGCGCCGCCGGTCACCGTAAGGCCGGACGATCCCGCGCTGCTGATGTACACATCGGGCACGACCGGGCTGCCGAAGGGCGTGCTGTTGTCGCATCGCAATGTGCTGGCGGCGGGGCGCGCCGTGGCGGAGGCCCACGCGCTCACCGCTGCGGATCGCGTGCTGTCGGCGTTGCCGCTGTATCACATCAACGGGCAATGCATCGCGACCGTGGCGCCGCTGGTGTCGGGCGGCAGCATCGTCGTGCCACGCCGCTTCTCCGTCTCGCAATGGTGGGCGCTGGTCAAGCGCCACCGGCCCACGTGGCTCAATCTCGTGCCGACGATGATCGCGTACCTGTGCAATGGCGCGGACCTGACCGAGGCGCAGCGCGATGCCTGCCGCAGCGTGCGCTTTGCGCGCTCGGCATCCGCGCCGCTGCCGCCGGAACAGCATCGTGCGTTCGAGCAGCGCTTCGGCATCTCGATCATCGAGGCGATGGGGCTGACCGAGACTGCCAGCGTCGCGTTCACCAATCCGCTCGATCCGGCAGCGCGCCGGCTCGGTTCGCCCGGCCTGCCGCTGGCCGTCGAAGCCCGCGTGATCGCGCCGGACGGCCGCGAACTGCCGGCGGGTGAGGCCGGCGAGATCTGTCTTCGCGGCGCCCCGGTGATGCAGGGCTACTTCAACGCGCCGGAACTGACTGCGCAGGCGCGCGACGCACAGGGATGGCTGCGCACGGGTGACCTGGGCTATCGCGACGCCGACGGCTACTACTTCATCACGGGGCGGCTCAAGGAACTGATCATCAAGGGCGGCGAGAACATCGCGCCGCGCGAGATCGACGAAGCGTTGCTGGCGCATCCCGCGGTGCTCGAAGCGGCGGCGGTGGGCATTCCCGATCCGGTGTACGGGCAGGAAATCCTCGCGTGCGTGGTGCTGAAGCCGGGCATGGCCTGCACGGTGGAGGAGTTGCAGGCCCATTGCCTGCGCACGCTCGGCCGCTACAAGGCACCGAAGGAATTGCGCTTCGTGGCCGAGTTGCCGAAGGGTCCCTCGGGCAAGGTGCAGCGGCGCCTGCTGATCGAGTCGGCATGAACGCACAGTGCGCAGGTGGACGTCACGCACCCGCGTGTTGTCATACACTCCGATGATGCCGACACCGATCGATCGACCCCTGCCGCGCGAAGACACGTCGCGACAGGAAACGCACTACAGCACGTGCTACATGTGCGCCTGCCGCTGCGGCATCAAGGTCACCACGCAGGAC
>JANNNM010000442.1:0-4622 GCA_031398535.1 Betaproteobacteria bacterium
GTACGCCCACCCGAACGCGCGATTGAGGAAGCCCACCTTGTCGCCGGCCTCGTTCTCCGTCTGGCTGGCGCGGACCAGCGTGTTCTTGATCCAGTGATTGAGGCCCGCCACCACGCGGTTGGTCAGCGGCCGCTCGACATCACAGAACAGGATCAGCCGGTCCTGGTCGCTGCGGTTCTCGGCCCAGTGGATGAACGTCTCGTCGAAGATCACCGCCTCGCCGTCGCGCCAGTGGTAGGGCTGCCCGTCGACGAAGATCCGGCAACTCTCGTTGTTGGGCGTGATGAGGCCCAGGTGGTAGCGCAGCGAGCCGGCAAAGGGATCGCGGTGCCGGCCGAGGTCGCCACCGGCCGGCAGCATCGCGAACATCGCGCCGTTGATCGACGGGATGCTCTCGACCAGCGCCACGGTGCGCGGGCACAAGGCGCGCGCGGAGGCCAGCGGCGCGTCGTACCACTTGAGGTAGAAGCGCTTCCAGCCGCGCCTGAAGAACGAATTGAAGCCGAGGTCGTTGAAGCCGGCGGCCGCGCGGATGTGGCCCTCGTCGAAGAGCTTCAGCGCCTCGTCGCGGATCATCTGCCAGTTGTCGCGCAACGGCGCCAGGTCCGGGAATCGGTCGACTTCGATGAACGGGCGATTGGGGACCGCCGAGAACGCATACATGATCGCGTTGTAGGGCGCGATCACCGTCGAGTGATCGGTCAGCTGCCGATGGAACTTGTGGCGCTCGCGCCCGCGGAAGTGCACGAAGAGCGCCCACGCGAGGTAGCCGTAGACGAAGGTTGCCTTCCACGAGAACATCGCGTCGAACACGGCGGCGGAGCTCGGCATCTCCATCATGCGTTGGCCGTCTTCAGTTTGCGGCGGCGCGCGGTGACGGCCACGTTCTTCCAGCGCCGGTGCACCCAGTACCACTGCTCGGGACGCCGCAGCACCAGCCGTTCGAGCGCCGCGTTGTAGGCGCGCGTGGTCAGACGGATGGCCTCGTTGGTGTTGGCATCATCGATGGCGGGAATCGGCGCCTCGAAGCGCAGGACGTGGCGGCCGTCGGCCTCGCGCCAGCTGGTGGCAGGCAACACCGGCGCGCCGGTGGCCAGCGCGATGATGGCAAGACTCTTGAACGTCCACGCGGGCGTACCGAAGAACTCGACCGGGATGCCATCGGGCGGGTTGGCATGCTGGTCGAACGCGAATACGATCGCGTCGCCCTGCGCCAGCCGGTCGAGCATCAGGTCGAGCGACCCGCGCTTCGGCAGCACGCCGAAACCCGCTTTCTGGAAGCGCCGCGTGACGAGACGGTCGAACCATTCGGGCTTCAACGCACGGCGCACGAAGTGAAAGCGGCCGCGCATCTGCGGGAAGCCGCCGATCCCGGCGACCGTGGCCACCTCCCAGTTGCCGAAGTGCCCCGTCAGCAGCAACACGCCCTTGCCCTGTTCGTACGCGGCGACAAAGGCGTCGAGGTTTTCGATGCGGACCATCGCGCTCTGCTGCGCCTGCGACAGCCACCGGAAGCGCAGGAACTCGCCGAAGAGCTGCCGCAGGTGGCCGTAGTGCGCCTGCGCCAGCGCGACGATGCCGGCCTCGTCCACCGTCTGGCCATAGACGCGGCGTAGATTGTCGAGGATCACGCGCCGCCGCAGCGGCAGCAGGTGGTAGATGACCTTGCCGGCCAGCGGCACCGGCGTGACCGCCGGCTGCGTGATTGCCACCGCCGACGCGCTGGTGCGGTCATGCGTCAGCGAGATGCCGATCGGCCCCAGCCGATGCCGTCCCGCCAGCAGTTCCGCGCGCGGACCGAGGACCGCGTGCGGCGCGCCATACGCATCACGGACCACGGAAAAATCGTGCGCCTCGATCTGCATCAGCGCAGCTTCGCGCGGGAAGAGCTTGACGCAGGCTTCCTTGGCCGCGAAGCGCGCGGCCAGGCTGGCGGCGCGACCCTCGCCGTCGCCGGCGTCGACCAGTTCCTGCGCGGTGAAGAAGCGCAGCAAGTCGGCGGGTTCATGTTCGCGCAGCAATCGCTCGATGCGCGCGATCTCGACCGAGTCGATGCCGCAGCGTTGCGCAGGTGCCGCTTGATTCATGCCGTCCGGACCAGCAGCGCGGCATTCGTGCCGGCAAAGCCGCGGCACAGCACCAGCGCGATGTTGCTGCGCGGCGGACGCGGCTGCGCGGATGCCGCGAGACCCGCGCATGCGTCATCGAGCCTGGAGAGCGTGGCAATGCCCGGCACGACGTTGGCCTTCAGCGCTGCCAGCGCCACCACCGTTTCGATGATTCCCGCAGCGGCAATCAGATGCCCGAACGCCCACTTGAAGCCGGTGACCGGCGGCATCGCGTTGCCGAACACGGTACGCAATGCCGCGGCTTCCGACGCGTCGGATTGCCGCGTGCCGTTGGCGTGCGCGACGACCATGCCCACGTCGGCGGGCACCAGGCCCGCGTCCGCGAGGGCCATGCCGATCGCACGCACGAGGCCGTCGCCGTCGGCGCGGATCGCCAGCAACCCCTGGCCTTCGCCCGCATACCCGCCACCCAGCACTTCGCCGATGACCGCCGCGCCACGCTCGCTGGCCGACGCTTCCGTCTCGAGCATCAGCGCGCCCGCGCCTTCGCCGAACAGGCTGCCGTCGCCGGCGGCATCGAAGGGCCGCAGCGTGTTCTTCGCCAGCAGGCCCACGCGATGGTAGTAGAGCACCATCTGCGGCTCGATCGGCGTCTCGTGTCCCACGGCGACGACGCGATCGGCTTCACCGGCGCGCAGTGCTTCCATGGCCTCGATCACCGCCAGCGTGCCGCCCACGCTGTGATTGGTGATGCAGGCGTTGGTGCCCTTAAGGTTGTACTGGATGCCGACATGGCCCAGCACATTGTTGGGCAACGTGCGCAGCAGCCACATCGGATTCACGTTGTCGGCAAGCTCGCGGCCAAAGGCCGGCATGTCGCCGTGGGCGGCGCTCATCAGCGGAAAGAAATCGTACTGGTTCTGGAAATTGCCGCCGCCGGAACCGACGATGGCGCCGGTGCGGTCGTTGTACGGCGCAATCCGGTCGGGCGCCAGCGCATCGCGGTACGCGACGAAGCCCGATGCGGCAATGGCGCTGCTGGCGGCATAGAGACCCACGAGATCGGTGCGGCGAATGAGCTTGTGCAGCTTGCGATCAGGCACCAGCTTGCGCGGATCGAGGTCAGTGATCTCGCCGGCCTGCGTGGCGGGCCACCCCGTCGTATCCCACTGCCGGATGGGGCCGATCGCGGTTTTGCCGGAGAGGATCAAGTCGAGAATGGCCTGCGGCTGCATGCCTGCCGCACATACGGCGCCGGTGCCGGTGATCACCACCTTGGGGTTACTCATCGCGGGCCCCCCGAACCATCGCGCCCGTCGACCTCTTCGGGGTGGCGCATCACGATGCAGCTGTTGGAGCCGCCGAAGCCGAAGGAGTTGGACATCGTCATCCGCACGCGCTGGCGGCGCGGCGCATCAACGACAAGGTTCAAATCGCAGTCGGGATCGGGATCGCGGTAGTTGGCGTTGATCGGGATTTCGCCGCGGGCGATGGCCAGCGCGCAGACCACGCCCTCGACCGCGCCGGCGGCGGCGATCAGGTGGCCCATCGTGCTCTTGGTGGAACTGACGGCGACGCGCGCGACTTCCGCGCCGAACACGGCGCGGATCGCCGCGCTTTCGCTGCGATCGTTCATCGGCGTCGACGTGCCATGCGCGTTGATGTAGTCGATGTCCGCCGGCGTGGCGCCGGCATCGGAGAGCGCCTGGTGCATCGCCTGGATTGGCCCGTCGCCGTCGGGCGGCGAATCGGTGATCCGGTAGCTCGACAATGAATTGCCGTCACCGGCCAATTCAGCGTAGATGCGCGCGCCGCGGGCGCGTGCCATCTCCCATTCCTCCAGCACCACGAAGCCCGCGCCCTCGCCTAGCAGGAAACCGTTGCGCGTGGCATCGAAGGGACGGCTTGCCCGCTGCGGCGTCGCGTTGTCCGCCGACAGCGCCGACAGCAGGCAGAACCCGGAGATGCCGATCGGACTGATCATCGAATCGAAGCCGCCTGCGAGCACGCGATCCACGCGGCCGCGGCGAATCAGTTTCAGCGCCGTGCCGAAGGCCTGCCCACCTGACGCGCACGCCGTGTGTACCGACGTTGCATAGCCATGGATGCCGAAGCGCCGCGTGAGCAACGCCAGCCCTTCGGCCGCCTGTCCGCGGCAGAAGACCAGCGGATCGTTGGCCGGCCCGTCGTCGAGCAGGCCCTGCGCGTCAAGCTCGCCCGACATGCCGCAATGCGCATGCGTCTGCGCGAGATCGTCGTAGTCCGCCGTCATCATGCCGGTGCCGACCGCGCAACCCCACCGCGTGGCGTCCTCCGCCGTGGGCCGGATGCCGGCGTCGCGCATCGCCTGCTCCGCCGCTTCCAGCGCGAAGCGATGCGAGCGGTTGGCGAATTTCAATAGCTTGCGATCGCCGACCAGCGTCGGACGAAACCCCTTCACCTCGGCGGCGATGTGCGTGGAGAACCCGCTGGCATCGAACAGCGTGATCGGGGCGCCGCCACTGCGGCCAGCCAGCAGCGCGTCCCAGGTCGTGGCCACGTCGTTGCCCACCG
>JANNNM010000170.1:0-4699 GCA_031398535.1 Betaproteobacteria bacterium
CGCGCAAGGAAGGGGATCGTTGCGAAATTGCACTGCGTTCCCCGCGGGCGGCCTAGACGCTGCACGCTGCGGGCGCCGTGCGCCCGTGCAACCCGCGGCCACACCCGTGGATAATCGGGGCATGCAACCCCCGCCCGCTGCGCTGACCGGCCCGATCGACGACCTCGGCTTCTCGTTTCATGCGCGGGGCGGGGCGGAAGTCAGGATCCTGCGCGGCGGCAAAGTCGTGACCGTGCTGCGGGATCGCCGCGCACTCGAGTTCCTCGACGAGATGGCCGGTCTCGACTTCGGCGGCCAGCAGCAGGCGATGGCGCGCGCGACGGGCAACTACAAGCGGGGCAACGAAAGCGCGGCGCGGAACCATCCGCGCAACAAGTCGTCACAGTGAACGTGAACGTTGTGGCGCCGTGCCCAATGTACGGAGCCGCGCCGCCGTGCTACCGTATTCACGCCGCAGTCCTTCTGTCTTCCCGCCGTCCCAAGTGAGACCGTCCCGGATGAAAAAGGCAGCGCTCTACAGCAGTTCCCGCCACGCGAAGGCGCCGCCGCCCGCGCGCGCGGAGGCCCCCGGACCGGAATCCACCGCCGCATCGCCCGTCGCCCCGCCCGGGGCCACGCCTTCCGCCGCTGCACCTCCTGCCAAGCCACCCGGCCGCCTGCGTCGACTCTGGCGCCGCTACGACCGCCCGTTGCTGGTGCTGGCGGGAGCGCTGTTCGCGGTGGCGCTGGTGGCCATGCACGCCAAGATGCGCCCCGGCCCGTACGAGATCACGCAGAAGGACATCGACGCCGCCGTCCTCAGCACCCTCGAGAACACGCCGCTGCCCTCCGTCGAGGCCAAGGCCTACGCTGCCATCCTGCCCTCTGTCGTGCGGGTGGTGGGCATCGGCCCGGAAGAGGATGACGACGAGAAGACCCCGGAAAAGGGCGCGGGCAAGGCACCCGGGTCCGGCAAGGGCAAGTTCGTCGTCCCCGGCCAGCCGCCCGAGAAATCGGGCAAGCCGGAGGACAAGCTGGCCGGCGGCGGCAAGGGCGGCGAGGCGGACAAGGGCGGCGAGGCGGACAAGGGCGGCAAGGACGGCAAGGACGGCGAGACCAAACCCGGCAAGCGCCGCAGCGGCGGCGTGGGTACCGGCGTGGTCATCGTCGACAAGGGCATCATCCTGACCAACCTGCATGTGGTCGCCGGTGCGGAGCGCATCAAGATCACGTTCTTCGACGGCATGGAAGCCGAGGCCGTGATCATCGGCACGCGGCCGGAGCACGACCTTGCAGTGTTGCAGGCCAAGGCAGTACCGGATGACATGCAGGCTGCCACGTTGCGGTCCACCGCCGACCTGCAGATCGGCGATCACGTGGTGGCCGTCGGTTTCCCCTTTGGCATCGGCCCGTCGGCGTCCGCCGGCGTGGTGTCGGGCCTGAAGCGCGAATACCAGTCGCCCGAAGGCAAGCGGATTCTCACCAACCTGATCCAGTTCGATGCCGCGGCCAACCCCGGCAATTCGGGCGGCCCGCTGGTCACCGCCGACGGCGAAGTGGTGGGCATCGTCACCGGCATCCTGAATCCCACGTCGCAGCGCGTGTTCATCGGCATCGGCTTTGCGGTGCCGATCGAAAACGCCGCTGCGGCCATCGGCATGTCACCGTTCTAGTCATCTCAATCCCTTTTCGCACGGAGCCCCATGGAAACGATACCGACCCCGCAGGTGGACGTGGCCACGCTGATGGAGCGCATCCTCTACGAGGTGAAGAAGGTGGTGGTGGGGCAGGACCCGTTTCTCGAGAGGGTAATGGTGGCCATCCTGGCGCAGGGGCACCTGCTGGTGGAAGGCGTGCCCGGTCTCGCCAAGACGCTGACGGTCAAGACGCTGGCGCGCACCATCCGCGGCTCGTTCAAGCGCATCCAGTTCACGCCCGATCTCGTGCCAGCCGATCTCGTCGGCACGCGCATCTACAGCCAGAAGACGGGCGACTTCGCCACCTCCCTCGGCCCCGTGTTCGCCAACCTGCTGCTGGCCGATGAAATCAACCGCGCGCCGGCCAAGGTGCAGAGTGCGCTGCTCGAGGTGATGCAGGAGCGGCAGGTGACCATTGCGGGCGAGTCGCACAAGGTGCCCGATCCGTTCCTGGTCATGGCCACGCAGAACCCGATCGAAACGGAAGGCACCTATCCGCTGCCGGAGGCGCAGGTCGATCGCTTCATGATGAAGGTGCTGGTCGACTATCCCACCGACGAGGAAGAGTTCGTCATCGTGCAGCGGGTCACGGGCGATCCGGTGCAGGTGACGCCGGTGGCGACCACGGAACAACTGGCCGAGATCCAGCGCGAGTGCCGCAAGTGCTACGTGGACCCCAACCTCATCCAGTACGCGGTGCGGCTGGTGGCCGCCACGCGCAGCCCGGACCGCTTCGGGCTGAAGGACTTCGGCAAGTACCTGACCTACGGCGCCAGCCCGCGCGCCACCATCGGCCTCATCGAGGGCGCGCGCGCGCTGGCTTACCTGCGCGGCCGCACCTATGCGTTGCCGGAAGACGTGGTCGACCTGGTGCCCGACGTGCTGCGGCACCGGCTCGTGCTCTCCTACGAAGCGCTGGCCGACGGCAAGACGCCGGATTCGCTGATCCAGACGATCATGTCGCACGTCGCCGCCCCGGAAAAGCCGCTCGAAACCCATGTCCGCGTCGCCAACGGCTGACAGCGTCC
Source organism: Betaproteobacteria bacterium (assembly GCA_031398535.1). GTDB lineage: Bacteria > Pseudomonadota > Gammaproteobacteria > Burkholderiales > Casimicrobiaceae > VBCG01. The sequence continues at coordinate 2,705 of JANNNM010000170.1, forward strand.
TGCGGCGCCTCGAGTGGACGGTGCTGCGCCGTCTCGACGGCGTGCTGCACGGGGACTACCGCACGCTCTTCCGCGGGTACGGGCTCGATCTCGCGGACCTGCGCGAGTACCAGTACCACGACGACGTCCGCCACATCGACTGGAACGTGACCGCGCGGCTGCAGGTGCCGCACGTGCGGCAGTACAACGAAGAGCGCGAGGTGGCCGCGTGGTTCCTGCTCGACCTCTCGCCGTCGGTGGACTTCGGCTCCGAGCAGGTGCGCAAGCGCGCCATCTCGGCGGAGTTCGTCACGGTCATCGCGCGCATGTTGACGCGCCACGGCAACCGGGTGGGTGCGATGTTCTACGGCGGCGACGTCGACACGGTCATCCCCGCGCGCACGGGCCGTCGCCACGTGATGCACATCCTGCACACGATGCTTTCGCGGCCGGAAGTCAAGCAGAGCAAGGCCACCAACATCGATGAACTGCTGCTTACCGCCAACGAAGTGATGCGGCGGCGGTCGGTCGTGTTCATCGTGTCCGACTTCATCAGCGCGCCCGGTTGGGCGAAGACGCTGGCGCATCTCGCGCAGCGGCACGAAGTGATTGCGGTGCGCCTGTACGATCCGCTGGAGATGGAGATGCCCGACCTCGGCATGCTGACGATCCAGGACGCCGAATCGGGGGAGCAGATCTTCGTCGACACGCACGACAAGGGCTTCCGCCGGCGCTTCGCCGAACTGGCGGTCAAGCGCGAGGATGAATTGCGCACGGCCTTCGTCCGCGCGGGCGTGGACGCGCTGGAACTCGCCACCGACGACGACCTCGTCGACGCGATCATGCGTTTCGCCGATTTGCGCAAGCAGCGCAGCAGGCTCTCGGCCGGCGGCGGCGTCCCGCAGCACATCACGAGCGCGCGGCCATGACCTTCCTGTGGCCCGAGCTGCTGTGGCTGCTGGTGCTGGTGCCGCTGCTGGTGGCGCTGTACGTGTGGCTGCTGTCGCGCAAGAAGAGCGTATCGGTGCGCTACGCCAGCCTGGCGATGATCAAGGAGGCGATCGGCCCGGGCCAGCGGTGGCGCCGCCACGTGCCGCCCGCGTTGATGCTGGTGGCGCTGACGCTGATGCTCATCGCCATCGCGCGGCCGCAGGCGATCGTAATGCTGCCGTCGCAGCACGAGACGATCATCCTGGCGATGGACGTATCGGGCAGCATGCGCGCCACGGATGTCCTGCCCAGCCGTATCGTGGCGGCGCAGGAAGCCGCGCGCGCCTTCGTCAACGACCAGCCGCTGCGCACGCGGGTCGGCATCGTGTCCTTCGCCGGCACGGCGGCCGTCGTGCAGCCGCCGACCAAGACGCGCGAGGACATCATCGCGGCCATCGACCGCTTCCAGCTGCAGCGGGGCACCGCGGTGGGCAGCGGCATCCTCGTGTCGCTGAAGACCATCTTTCCGGATGCCGAGTTCGACCTGCGCTCGTGGAATCCGCGCGGCGAGTCGTCGAAGGCAGCGCCGATCGACAAGGCGGGTGCCAAAGGTGAGAAGCCGGCGTTCAAGGCGGTGCCGCCGGGCTCATATGCATCAGCCGCCATCATCCTGCTGACCGACGGCCAGACCACGACGGGTCCCGACCCGCTCGAGGCCGCGCGCATGGCGGCGGAGCGCGGCGTGCGCGTATTCACCGTCGGCATCGGCACTGAGAAGGGCGAGATGATCGGCGCGGAAGGCTGGTCGATGCGCGTGCGTCTCGACGAAGCCGCGCTGAAGAACATCGCCAACGTCACGCAGGGTGAATATTTCTACGCCGGCACGGCCGCCGATTTGCGCAAGGTCTACGAGACGCTCAACTCCAAGCTGGTGTTCGAGCAGAAGCAGACGGAGATCACCGCACTGTTCTCCGCCGCCGCCGCGCTGGTGGCGCTGATGGCCGCCACGCTGTCGATGCTGTGGTTCGGCCGGATCCTTTAAACAAAGGGGTCAGGGTCGCAACAACAAAGGGGTCAGGGTCGAAT
>JANNNM010000568.1:0-3354 GCA_031398535.1 Betaproteobacteria bacterium
GGCGCTGCTCGGCTACCGCAACGAGAACAGCTTCGGCCACATCATCACGATCGAGGACCCGATCGAATTCGTGCACGAGCACAGGAACTGCATCATCACGCAGCGCGAAGTGGGCGTCGATTGCGAAGGTTGGGGCGTCGCGCTCAAGAACACGCTGCGCCAGGCGCCGGATGTGATCCTGATCGGCGAAGTCCGCGAACGCGAGACGATGGACTACGCCATCTCGTTCGCCGAAACGGGCCACCTGTGCCTTGCCACGCTGCACGCCAACAGCACCAACCAGGCGCTGGACCGCATCATCAACTTCTTCCCGGAAGAGCGTCGCGCGCAGCTGCTGATGGACCTGTCGCTCAACGTGCGCGCCTTCGTTGCCCAGCGCCTGATCCCGCGACGCGACGGACGCGGCCGGGTGCCGGCGGTGGAGGTGCTGCTCAATTCACCGCTGATCTCCGACCTGATCTTCAAGGGCGACGTGTCCGGCATCAAGGACATCATGAAGAAGTCGCGCGAACTGGGCATGCAGACCTTCGACCAGTCGCTGTTCGACCTGTACGAAGCCGGCCTCATCACCTACGAGGATGCGCTGCGCAACGCCGACTCGCTGAACGACCTGCGCCTCGAGATCAAGCTGCACGGCAAGGAAGCGAAGAACCGCAACGTGTTCTCGGGCATCGGCAACCTCGACATCGTCCCGGACGCTGCCAACAACCTGAACGTCTGACCGCCGCTTCCGGCGGGCGCCGGCTGCCGGCCGGCGCTGCCATCTGTGTCAAAATGACCGACCGACATCCACGCGATGTCCGTGTTCATCCAACACGAGCACCCATGGCCGGCCTGGACGCAACCACGCAAGTCCCCACCGAGGTCAAGCTGCACCAGACTTCGAAGATCCTCGAGCTGACGTTCGGCAACGGCAGCTCGTTCCGGCTGCCCTACGAGTTCCTGCGCGTGTATTCGCCGTCCGCCGAGGTCCGCGGGCACGGCCCGGGGCAGGAAACCCTGCAGATTGGCAAGATCGGGGTGGGCATCGCCGAGGTGGAAGCGGTCGGCCACTATGCGATCCGACCGTCGTTCGACGACGGCCACAACTCGGGCATCTATTCGTGGGACTACCTGTACGACCTGGGCGTCCGGCAGACGGAACTCTGGCAACGCTATCTCGATCGCCTGGCCGCCGCCGGCGCCAGCCGTGAGGCCAGCTGACATGGACGAGCAGACCAAGTTCGGTTTCGAAGACGTGACGCCCGACGAAAAGACGCGCCGGGTGCGCGGCGTGTTCGATTCGGTCGCGCGCAAGTACGACGTGATGAACGACCTCATGTCGGGCGGGCTGCATCGGCTGTGGAAGCGCTTCGCGATCGAGACCGCGCAACTGCGGCCCGGCCAGCGCGTGCTCGACCTCGCGGGTGGTACCGGCGACCTGGCCCGCCTCTTTGCCCAACGCGTCGGCCCGGAGGGTGTGGTCGTCCACACCGACATCAATGGCGCGATGCTGACGGCGGGCCGCGACAGGCTCCTCGACGCCGGCCTGATGCTGCCCACGGTGCAGTGCAACGCCGAAGCCCTGCCCTTTGCCGATCGTGCCTTCGACGTCGTGTCCATCGCGTTCGGCCTCCGCAACGTCACGCACAAGGATCGGGCACTGGCCGAGATGCGCCGCGTGATCCGCCCCGGCGGCCGCGCGCTGGTGCTGGAGTTCTCGCAGGTCGCCGCGCCACTGGCGCCTGCCTATGACTGGTACAGCTTCAACGTGTTGCCGCGCATTGGCAGCATGGTCGCCGGCGATGCCGAAAGTTACCGCTATCTGGCGGAGTCGATTCGCGTCCATCCCGACCAGGACAAACTGAAGGCTATGATGGAACACGCTGGCTTCGACGCGGTCGAATACTTCAACCTCACGGCGGGCGTGGTTGCCGTCCACGTCGGCATGGTGTATTGAAAAGGTTCGGATGAGCCCGCATCATTCCATCCGGACCCATGTCCCGCAGCGCGGCCGGCTTCCGCAGACCGCGCGCAACGCATTACTAGGAGAAACTCGATGAACCGAACTTTGGCTCTTGCGGTTGGCCTGCTGGCCGTCACCGCCATGTTCTACGCTGACCTGGCCGACGCCAAGCGCATGGGCGGGGGCCGCAGCATCGGCGCCCAGCGCGCCACCCCGGCCCCCACCACGCCCAGCGCGGCGCCGGCGGCACCCGCTGCGCCGATGCAATCGGCTGCGGCACCCGCCGCCGCGGCCAAAGCTGCCGCCGCGCCCGCCGCAGCGTCCGGCATGTCGCGCTGGATGGGTCCGCTGGCCGGCCTTGCCGCCGGCCTCGGCCTGGCCGCGCTGCTGTCGCACTTCGGCCTGGGTGAGGGCTTCGCCAACATCCTGCTGCTGATGCTGCTCGCCGGCGGTGCGTTCTTCCTGATCCGCATGTTCCTGAGCAAGCGTACGCCTGCCAAGTCGCCGCTACAGTACGCGGGCGCCGGCCCCGGCCTCGGCACCACGCCCGGCGGCTACGAAACGCAGGCGCCCCGCGCGCAGCCCGCATCCGGCGAACGTTTCGAACCGGTCTTCGGTGGTGGCAATTCAGCGCTTGCCGCGCCTGAAGCTGCCTCGAAGTTCCCGCCGGGCTTCAATCCGGGGCCGTTCGTCGAGCAGGCCAAACTGCAGTTCCGTGCGCTGCAGGCGGGGTATGACACCGCCGACCGTGTCGCGCTGGCTGCGGTCATGACACCCGCGATGTTCAGCGAGATTTCGCAGGAACTGGACGGCCGCGGCGCGCACTCCGCCACGGAAGTGATGAAACTCGACGCCGAGGTGCTGCAGATCGTCACCGAGGGCAACCAGTACTGGATGAACGTCCACTTCAAGGGACTGCTCCGCGAAGACGGCACGGTGCTCCCGCGCGACTTCGACGAGGTGTGGAACCTGGTCAAGCCGGTCGATGGATCGTCGGGCTGGCTGCTGGCCGGCATCCAGCAGGTCGATGCCGTGGCCTGAGGCAAGCGAGGTACCGCGGTACCTCGCCAATCGGCTGCTCGGCGAACACGAATGGGCGCGGGCCAAGCTCGCGCCCTTTTCTTTGCGTGTCATCGCCGTGGATGTCGGCCCGTTGCACGCGCGCTGGTCCGTCGCCGCGGACGGCACGCTGGCGCCGGCAACGGCTGAAGCGACCGCTGATCTGCAACTGACGATTTCGCCGCTGTCCGTTCCGGCGCTGCTGGCGGAGCCCGCGCGCTGGAACCAGCTGGTCGCCGAATCGGGCCAGTCGGACCAGCGCATGCGGCGCTGCAGCGCGCTGTCGCAAAACCTCACCGCGACGCTGCAGCAGCTATCGTATGTCGCATTGGTGGCAGCGGGCGCCGTGC
>JANNNM010000591.1:0-9662 GCA_031398535.1 Betaproteobacteria bacterium
GTACGCAAGATAGAAGCGCCAGCAGCGCACGAATTTCTCGTCGAAGCCCAAGGCCCGGATGGCCGCGGCGCTGACGTCGAAGTTGGCCAGCCAGCGTTTGAGCGTCTCGGCGTAGTCGTGGCCGAAGGCATGCACGCGTTCCAGCGCCAGGCCCGCGGCGGCGGCCACATCGACGACGCGACCGGGCGAGGCCAGCATGCCGCCGGGGAAGATGTATTGCTGGATGAAGTCCGACTGCGTGCGATAGCGCTGGAAGCGGTCTTCGGCGATCGTGATCGTCTGCACGCAGGCGCGCCCGCCCGGACGCAGCGCTGCATGGACGGCCTTGAAGTACGCGGGCCAGTAGCGTTCGCCCACGGCCTCGAACATCTCGATGGACGCGATGCCGTCGTAGGTGCCGGTGATGTTGCGGTAGTCCTCGATGCGCAGGTCGGCGCGATCAGCCATGCCCGCGGCGTCAAGTCGCGCGCGCGCCCACGCGGTCTGCTCGTCGGACAGCGAAATGCCCGCGACGTGATGGCCGGCGGCGGCCGCCACGGCGGCGAAGCCGCCCCATCCGCAGCCGATTTCCAGCACGCGCGCGCTGGCGGGCAATTCGAGGTCGTCCAGCATGCGCTGGTACTTGGCGTGCTGGGCCTCGGGCAGCGACTGCGCGAAGTTGCCCTGGAACAGCGCCGATGAATACGTCATCGTCGAGTCGAGCCACAACCGGTAGAAGTCGTTGCCAAGATCGTAGTGCGCGACGATGTTGCGGCGGGCCTGGCGCTTGGTATTGGCGTTGAAGAAGTGCTTGGCGCGCAGCAGCGTGCGCGTCCACCAGTGGCCGTAGAACGTGCGCTCCAGCGCGGACTGGTTGGCGGCCAGCACCGTCAGCAATTGCGTGAGGTCGGGTGTGTCCCAGTGCCCCGCCATGTAGCCCTCGGCAAAGCCGACGTCGCCGCCCTTCAAGGCGTCCGCGGCCACGCGCCAGTCGTGCAGGTGCAACACGGCGGGCACCGACTTGGCGCCGGGCGCCGGCGCGCCGCCGGGGCCGAAGCGGCGCATCACGCCATCGGGCGTGGTGAGCTCGACGCTGCCGGACTCGAGATGCTGCAGCAGCGCGAAGAGGAAGCGCGTCGCGGCCGGGACCCGCGCCGCGGAAGGCATCATCGTGGAATCGAGAGTGGTCATGAGTTGCGCGTCAACAGCACGTCGGGAGGTTGCGGTTTGCGGAAGAAAGGCACGCGCTTGCGCCACAGCTGCACGGCCTGCCAATGGATGCGGGCGACGACGCCCACGGTGAACCAGCGATAGCGCCACAGCAGGCCGCGTACCGAAGCGGGCGTCAGCGCCTGCTCCTCGCCCGAGACGTGCGTGGCCAGCAGCGGCTCGCCATCGATCGCGTCCTGGTCGAAGTAGTCGATGCGCGCCAGCCACCGGCCCGGCCCGAAGTGAAAGCGGAACGTGTAGTGCCCGGTGACGGCGCAGAACGGCGAGACATGGAATACCTTGCGCGCCGACAGCGTCTCGCCTGTGCGCAGCGCGCGGCCATCTGGATGCGCCAGCAGGTAGTGATGCGTTTCGCCGAACGTGTTGTTGACTTCCGCCAGGACGGCGTTGATGTCGCCGTTGGCGGCATGGCACACCCAGAAGCTGACCGGGTTGAAGACGTAGCCCAGCATCCGCGGAAACGCATACAGCACGATCGCGCCGTCCGCCGCGATGCCTTCGCGCGCCAGGATCGCCGCGATCCACGCCGAGAGCGAGCTGCCGTCGCGCGGGCCGTGGTCGCGTTCGTGGAAGGCGACAAGGCCGCGGCGATTGAGGCGCACGCCGGCATCCTCGAGCGCGGGCAGGCCGTGCAAGGGCAGGCGCAGGCAGAAGGCAGGATAGGAGAACGCATTGCGCGCCGGACGCGAACGCCGATGCATCACGTCGCCCGCCACCAGCATCGGTGTGCTGGACACCGTGCGGGCAACTTCAGGCGGCGAGGCAGTCGCGGGATTCATCGTGGCGCGTTCAGGCGGCGATCGGTTGCGCGAAGGTGTCGGCGACGTGCGTCTTGATGCCTGCAATGCCGTCGGCGACCGCGTGCGCCGATGCCAATCCGTCTTCATGGAAGCCGTGTCCCAGCCACGCACCGGCGAACCACGTGTTGCGTTGGCCCTGCAACGCGGCGATGCCCGCCTGCGCCGCGTGCGCGGCCCCGTCGAGCAGCGGATGCGCGTATTCGAATTCGCCCAGCACGCATGCGCGACCTGGTTCAAACGGCGGGTTCAGCGTCACGATGACCGGCGTGCGGCAGGGCAGCGGCTGCAGCTTGTTGATGAGATACGACACCGCCACCGGCCGCTGGCCATGCGGATCGTTGACCGCCAGGTAGTTCCAGGCCGACCACGCGCGGCGCGACTGCGGCAGCAACGCGGCGTCGGTATGCAGCACCACGCGATTGGGCTGGTAGCGCACGGCTGCCAGCAGCCGTGCTTCCCCGGCCGACGGGTCACCCAGCAGCGCCAGCGCCTGGTCGCTGTGGCATGCCAGCACCACGTGGTCGAAGCGTTCGCGCGCCATCGCCGGTGAATCGATCAGCACGGCACTGGTCTGACGCACGACGCGGGACACCGGTGACGACAAGCGCAGGTCAGGCAGCTGTGCAGCAATTTTCTCGACGTAGGAACGCGCGCCGCCTGCCACCGTCTTCCATTGCGGCCGGTCGGTGATCTGGAGCAGCCCGTGGTTGTGGCAGAAGCGCAGGAACACCGGCAGCGGGAAGTCGAGGATGTCGCGGCGCGGCGCGGACCAGATCGCGGCGGCCATCGGCAGCAGGTACCAGTCGCGGAACGATTCGCTGTAGCGACCGGACTTGAGGTAATCGCCGAGCGGCACGGCCGGCACGGTGCCCTGCAGGTGCATCGCCGTGGCCGTGCGGTTGAAGCGCAGCAGGTCGCGCAGCATGCGCCAGAACGCGGGCCGCAGCGCATTCCGCGGCTGCGCGAACACGGCACGGAGGTCGGTGCCGGACCATTCGATGCCGGCGCGATCCACGCGGCACGAGAACGACATCTCGCTGTCCACGCTGGCGACGTCCAGTTGCGCGAACAGCGCGTTGAGCCTCGGATACGTCCGGTCGTTGAAAACGAGAAAGCCGGTGTCCACGGGGAACGTGGCGCCATCCACGGTCACGTCGACCGTGGCGGTGTGGCCGCCCAGGCGCTGCGCGGATTCAAAGACGGTAACCGCGTGCCCCTGCTGCTGTAGGAGCCACGCGGCCCCAAGGCCTGCGATACCGGAACCGACGATGGCGATGCGCACGGATGGTGTCCAATCTCTGTTGCGTGGGCGTCGGGGAAGGGCCGCCGGTGTCGCGATCTCAGTCGATCAGCGCGGCGCCGTGGCCCTCAATCTCTGCATACGCGGAATGATTGTGAATGGATTCGAAATTCTCGCTGGACACGGTGAACCGGCCGACCCGCGGATCGCGCTGCAGGCGCAGGGCGATGTCGCGCACCAGGTCCTCGACGAACTTGGGGTTGTCATAGGCGCGTTCGGTCACCCACTTCTCATCCGGGCGCTTCAGCAGGCCATACACGGCGCACGATGCCTCGTCCTCGGCGATGCGGGCCAGCTCCTCGAACGTCATCTCGCCCACTGCCACGTCGGCGCGCAGCGTGAGATGCGAGCGCTGGTTGTGCGCGCCATAGTCCGAGATCTTCTTCGAGCACGGGCACAGGCTTGTCACCGGCGCCGTCATGGACACGGTGACGCGCACGGGGCCGTCGGCGTCCTTCGCGATCGTCAGCGCGGCCTGGTAGTCGAGCAGGCTTTCGACGCCGGACACCGGCGCCGCCTTGCGGATGAAGTACGGAAAGGACAGCTCGACATGGCCCGACCGGGCCTGCAGTCGCGCCAGCATCTGCGTGAACATCCGGCGCAGCGCGCCGACGTCGAGGGGCTCATCCCAGGCCTCCAGCGTCTCGACGAAGCGGGACATGTGCGTACCCTTGACGTCGTGCGGCAGCCCGACGTACATCGCGAACTCGGCGACCGAGTGCTGGACGCCGCCGTCGGCGGCGCGGAGCCGGAGCGGATAGCGGAGGCCCTTCACACCCACCTTCTGGATGGGCAACTGGCGCACATCGGGCAGCGCCTGGGTATCGGGGAGGACGAATTTTTCCGGAGCGTTCATGCGCAACCCTTCACGGACAAGCCTTCCGCACGACCGGCGGACGGTACTGCAGCCTGGAAGCTTCCGGCGCCCTCATGCGCGGGCCGGAGCGGAGTGGGAGGCGCCGGGCGCTCGCGGCGCCCGGTTACCCATGGTGGTACGTGGTGCAGGTCAGTGCGGATTCAACCCTTCGCCAGCGCGGGTTTCTGCGCCAGCAGCTTCTCGAGCAGTTGCGTGATCTCGCGTGAATCCGGCGTGACCCCGCTGGCAAAGCTCGCGACCGGCTTGCCGTCGCGGTCGATCACGTACTTGTGAAAATTCCATTTCGGGGACTGTCCGGTGGACCTCGCCAGTTCGACGTAGAACGGGTTGGCGGACAGTTTCGACACCGCCGATTTCTCATAGAGGGGAAACTCGATCCCGAAGTTCGTTCGACAAAACTCGGCAATCTGCTTGTTGGTGCCGGGTTCCTGGCCGCCGAAGTCGTTGGACGGGAAACCCACCACGACGAGGCCGCGCTCCCGATACTTCCGGTAGAGCGCTTCCAGGCCGCCGTACTGGTCGGTATAGCCGCACTGGCTGGCCGTGTTGACCACCAGCACGACATTGCCGTGGTAGCGGCACAGTGACTGGGCCGCCCCGGTCTGTAGCAGGTTGAACGAATGCTGGAGCAGTGCCGGACAAGCCGTGGTGGTGGACGTCGGGCCGGTCGCACTGGTCTTCATCCACACAGCCGGAAGCGGCGGCGACATCGCGTGGCGAACCGACGTTTCGTCCAGGTAGACAAGACCATTACGTACAGGCGACCCGTTCGACCGTGTCCAGCTTGCCGGAAGCGTCGCGGAGACGGCGCCAGCGACCGCCACTTCATCAAAGTATGGATAGGCCATGGCGACCTCGCCATGGCAGAACACGGCCACCGTCAGCGCCGCGCCCAGCGCCGGCGCTGCCGCGCGGCGCGTGAAGCGACCGACCCTGGCAAGCGTCCGCCGGACGAAGTTGGGTTGGACAGAAATTTTATTGTTCATGGACATCGCGTCTCCAAGGCTGTACAGTATAGCCTAATTTCATTCATGTCAAACGAGTGTCTTGGACAATATGAACTCAATCACTGAAGTGCAGGGCATCCTGCTCAACATCACGGCGGTCGAACGGGAAACGGGGCTTTCGAAGGACGTCCTGCGCATGTGGGAGCGCCGGTACGGCTATCCCAAACCCGACCGCGACGCCAACGGCGAGCGCCAGTACACCCCGGCCGACATCGGCAAGCTGCGCGCGATGAAGCGGCTGATGGACGTGGGCATGCGCCCCGGAAAGATCATCGCCCTTTCGCACGGCGAACTCAATGCGATGGCCGATGCGCGCACGCCCGCGCGGACCGACCCGCTGACCCCGGCGCTCGAGAACGATGTGTTGTCGATGCTGAAGGCCCACGACTGCACCGCGCTCCAGCACACGCTGGCCAACCTCGTGATGCGGCAGGGCCTGCAGCGCTTCGTCCTCGACACCATCACCCCGCTCAACCGGGCCGTCGGCGATGCATGGATGCGCGGGGAACTGCAGGTCTTCGAGGAACATCTCTACACCGAGCAACTGCAGGCGGCCCTGCGTACGGCGATCAACGCCTTTCCGCGGCAGCCGGGTTCGCCGCGCGTGCTGCTGACCACCTTTCCGTCCGAACAGCATGGGCTGGGATTGCTGATGGTCGAGGCGATGATGGTGCCCGAGTCGGCGCAGTGCATCTCGCTGGGGCCGCAGACGCCGCTCGAGGACATCCGCCGCGCGGCGCTGGCGCACAAGGTCAACATCGTCGCGCTGTCGTTTTCCGCCGCCTTCCAGGTGCGGCAGGCCACCGACGGGCTGGCGACGCTGCGCCGCCAGTTGCCCGCACCGGTCACGCTGTGGGCCGGCGGGGAGATGACGCGCCGGATCCGCAAGACCATTCCCGGCATCGTGCTCATCCCGGACCTTGCGTCGATCATCAATGCGTTGCGCAGCTGGCGCGCGCACTACATCCCGCAGCCGCAATAGTCCGGCCGGGCCCTGACGTGCCGATGCGCGCGCACGCCACGTCACGGCCGCGTGGTTTTCGCGGCAACAAGTCGACATTGCCGTCGAAGCCATGCGCGGTGTGTGGTCGGGCCATGACCTGGCGGCGCGCGTGGGCCAGGAACTGGGACGACGTCAGGTATTGCAGCGACGCCTGCCGCAGGCGCACCCCGCGATGAAACGTACCAGCAAGGGTGGCGGCGTGCTGGTCATCGTGCTGGGCGACCAGCTCGATCCGAAGTCCTCGGCGCTGGCGGACCTGGACCCCGCGCGCGATACGGTGTTGCTGGTGGAGGCCCCCGCCGAGGCCGCGCAGGTGTGGAGCCACAAGGCGCGCATCGCGCTGTTCTTCGCGGCGATGCGCCGCTTTGCACACGCATTGGTCACGGCCGGCCTCCCGGTGGAATACCTGCGCATCGGCACGCATCCGCATGCATCGTTGGCCGCCGCCTGGCGCGACGCGATCGAGCGCCTGGCACCCGCGTGCGTGGTTGCAGTGGAACCCGGCGATTGGCGGGTGCTGGAGGACCTGCAGCGCACCTGCGCCGCCGCGGACGTGCCGCTCGAGATCAGGCCGGATACGCATTTCCTGTGCTCGCGCGATGAATTCGCGACGTGGGCGGGGGATCGATCATCGCTGCGGATGGAGTATTTCTACCGGTGGATGCGCAAGCGCACCGGCGTCCTGATGGACGGCGCCGAACCCGCAGGCGGGCGCTGGAACTTCGACAGCGAGAATCGCAAGGGCTTTGGCGCCCGGGGTCCCGGGCGGGTGCCGGAACCGGTGGGCTTTGCGCCGGACGCGACGACGCGCGCGGCCCTGGCGGACGTCGAGGCGCACTTTCCCTCGCATCCCGGGTCGCTCTCGACGTTTGCCTGGCCGGTGACGCCGGCCATGGCCCGTGTCGCGCTCGCGTCCTTCATCGACCAGCGGCTGTCGAAGTTCGGCGTCCACCAGGACGCGATGTGGACCGACATGCCCTTCGGCTGGCATTCGCTGCTGGCGGCCGCACTCAACCTGAAGCTGATCGATCCGCGCGACGTGATTGCCGCCGCAGAAGCGTCGTGGCGCGCCGGCCGCGCCGACCTTCCGGCCGTGGAGGGCTTCATCCGGCAGGTGCTGGGCTGGCGGGAATTCATCCGGGGGGTCTATTGGCGCGACATGCCGCAGATGGCCCGCGCCAATCACTTTGGCCATGCCAATGCGCTGCCGGCCTGGTACTGGACCGGCAACACCGGCATGAACTGCATGCGGCAGGTGGTCGGGCAGACGCTGGCGCACGGCTATGCCCACCACATCCAGCGGCTGATGGTCACCGGCAACTTCGCGCTCTTGGCGCAGGTCCAGCCGGCGGCGGTCTGCGACTGGTACCTGGCGGTCTATGTCGATGCCGTGGATTGGGTGGAGCGGCCCAACACCACCGGCATGGCGCTGTTTGCCGACGGTGGCCGGTTCACCAGCAAGCCGTATATCGCCTCCGGCCAGTACATCCACCGGATGAGCAACTACTGCAAGGGCTGCCGCTATGACCCCGCACAGCGCACCGGCCCCGGCGCCTGCCCGGTGACGGTGCTGTACTGGCGGTTCGTGCTCGAGCACGAGTCCGTGCTGGGCGCCAATCCGCGCACGGTGCTGATGGCCAGGAATGCGTTGCGGCTGGAGGCGCCGGAGCGTGAGGCGGTGCGATCCACGGCGGCCGCCATGCTGGCCGACCTCGAGGCGTTGTAGTCGACACGATTCCGGCCGAACGGGACGCCCAACCCGCTGCCGGGTAATATGCTGTTTTCCCGCCCCGATTCCACGCCAATGCTCTATCCCGAACTCTTCAAGGCATTCGAAGCGGTCCGTTGGAGTCTCGACACCGACGTGCCCTGGCACGAGTTCGACGCCAGCCGGCTGACGGACGAGCAGGCGCGCACCATCAAGATGAATGCCATCACCGAGTGGGCGGCGCTGCCGGCCACCGAGATGTTCCTCCGCGACAACCGGGATGACAGCGATTTCTCCGCGTTCATGTCGATCTGGTTCTACGAGGAACAGAAGCACGCACTGGCGCTGATGGACTACCTGCAGCGCTTTCGCCCCGATCTCGTGCCGACGGAGGAGGAGCTGCACGCGGTGCGCTTCGAATTCGATCCCGCGCCCGCCTTCGAAACGCTGATGCTGCACTTCTGCGGCGAGATCCGCCTCAACCACTGGTACCGCTGTGCCGCCGAGTGGCACACGGAGCCGGTGATCAAGAAGATCTACGAGCTCATTGCCCGCGACGAGGCGCGGCATGGCGGCGCCTACCTGCGCTTCATGCGGCGCGCAATCGAGCGTGGCGGGCTGGGCGCCAAGCAGGCGTTCGCCAAGATCGGCGTGCTGATGGCCAGCGCGGCGCGCGCCAGCAAGCCGCTGCATCCGACGAACCTGCACGTCAACAAGGACATGTATCCGCAGGACACCGTGCAGAGCAAGCTGCCCGACCCGTCGTGGCTCCAGCGCTGGCTCGACGAGCAGATCCGTTTCGACGCCAAGTGGGAGCAGCGGGTGATCGGCATGATCCTGAAGAACCTGTCCTCGCTCTTCGGCGAGTCCTTCGAATCGGTGCAGCAACTGAACCGCTTTCGCAAGTCGCTCGTTCCCGCTGCGGTCTGACGTCCGTCTGACCGCGCCCCCGGCTGCCTGACGCGGTCATGTGGACCGCCATCACCCTGGGTGCGCTGGTTGCCGGCGGTGTCGCGGCGTACGTCGCCTGGGCGGCGCATGCGGTGGCGCAGGGCGCAGCACTGTGGCCGTTCGTGCTCGGCTTGCCGCTGGCCTACCTCGCGGCCCCCTTCCTGTTTACCTGCCTGTGGGTGACGATGGGCTGGTGGATGCGCGCGGAGCGTCCCGACGATGCCGTCCTGGGCTGGCGGCAGCGCGTAAGCCTCTTTGCCAACGAGTTCGTGGCGCTCGCGCAATCCACCCCGCGCATGATCTTCTACCGTTGGCTGGTGCGCGATCCGCCCCCCGCGCCCGCGCGCCTGCCCGTGCTGCTGGTCCATGGCCTGGGCTGTAACGCCGGTGTGTGGGTAGGTATGAAGCGATACCTCGAACAGCAGGGTATCGGGCCTGTCTATGCCATCTCCTACGGGCCGCCTCTAGCGCCGGTGGAGCTTTTCGCCGACCAGATGGCGGCGAAGATCGACGCGATTCGTGCCGCCACCGGCGCGGACCAGGTGGTGCTGGTGGGGCACAGCATGGGCGGCCTCGTCAGCCTCGCCTACCTGCGGCGCTATGGCGGTGATGCGGTCAGCCGCCTCATCACGATGGGCACGCCGTTCCACGGCAGCCGGCATGCCTACCTGATTACCGCCAGCGGCCGATTGCGGAGGAAGTTGCGCCCGATAAACGTTAGGACTCTATCGGGAGTGACCCGGCGCACGTGTGCCCGCGTTGAGCACTGAGGCTGACTCGCCGGGTCACTTTCGATAGAGCCGTTTG
>JANNNM010000183.1:0-7937 GCA_031398535.1 Betaproteobacteria bacterium
TCGGCCACACGGTGCTGGCCACCGACCGCCTGCGCGAGAAGGCCTACCCGTTTCTGGAGCAACTCAACCGGCGCACCGGCGAGACCGTGAACCTGATGGAGATGGAAGGTGACGAGATCGTCTACGTCGCGCGCTTTCCCAGCCTGCATGCCGTCAGCGTGGACCTCCACGTCGGGTCACGCTTGCCCGGCTACTGCACTGCCGCCGGGCGCGCGATGCTCGCCCAGATGGACGAGGCGCAGGCGCTTGCGCTGTTGTCCGCCGTGCGGCGCAAGTCGATGACCACGCACACGGTGACGGATCTGCCCGGCCTGCGCCGCGTGCTGGCGGAGGTGCGCCGCGTGGGCTATGCGCTCAACGACCAGGAGGCGTTCATCGGCGACATCTCGGTGGCGGCACCGCTGGCCGATCGCGCCGGCCATGTCGTCGGCGCGATCAACATCGCGGTGCCGTCGCCGCGGTGGAAGGTCGAGGACGTGCGCCGCAAGCTCGCGCCTCAGGTCGTGGCCACCGCGCGCGCGATCGCCGCGGACCTGGGCGTGCTGTAGCCCGCGCGGACGCCGACCTGTCGAACGCGCCAGCCGGGCGCGCCGCAACCTGGCTCGAGGTTGCCTGCGCAGTCGTCATTTCAAGAGACCCAGTCCCCTGGCCGAGTTCAGGTACTCCGCCGTGCGCGCCTTCATGAAGGCCGGCATCTGGTCAAGGGTGATATCTGTCACCTCGAAGCCGCCGTCAACCATCTTCTTGCGCAGGTCCGGGTCCTTGTTGATCGCGTCCATGATGTCCGAGACCTGCTTTCGCAGTTCCGGCGGTGTTGCGCGCGGGACGCCCACGCCGCGGTAGGCCCCGTCGACCCAGTCGAAGCCCAGTTCCTTGAACGTGGGCACGTCGGGAAACTGCGCCAGCCGCTTCTCGGTGGCCACGGCCAGCATCCGCATCTTGCCCTTCTGCTGGATGGCGAGCGTCGAATACGACATGGCGGCCGAGACATGGTTGCCGAGAATCGACGCGACCATGTCGCCGGTGCCCTTGAACGGCACGTAGGTGGTCTTCAGCTTGAATTCGCGGTCGAAGCGCACCTGCGCCAGGTGGTTGGCAGAGTTGGTCCCGGAGCCGGCGATCGTGACCGCCTCGGGCTTCTCGCGCGCCGCCTTCACGAGATCGGCCAGCGTCTTGTACGGGCTGTCGGCCGCGACGATGACCGCGTCCGGCGTGTAGTGGAAGAAGTAGACCGGCGTCACGTCCTCGGTCTTGAAGGTGGCCGTGGCTTCGAGCGGCTGCAGCACGATGTGCGGCAGGTTGACCCCCACGATGGTGTAGCCGTCACCGGGCATCGTATTCATCTGCGACCACGCCAGCGCACCACCCGCGCCGGCCTTGTTGACGATGATCATGTCCTGCTTGTACTTGTCCTTGAAGGTCTGCGCCTGGAAGCGCGCGGCGATGTCGGATTCGCCGCCCGGCGCAAACGGAATCACGTACTGGATCGATTTTTCCGGAAAGGCGGCGATGGCGGTGACCGCGATGGCGAGTGCCCCCAACCCAAGCGCCGTGCGGCGCAGCGTTGCGAAGTTCATGGTGTTGCCTCCTGTCGCTTTTCTTGTGATGAATCGACTCGTGATCGGCAGGCGAGGTTGACGCCTCGCCTGCAAATCCTGCCTCGGGACTACGACTTGACCATCGCCAGCAGCTTGCTGACATCGAGCGTTCGCGCCTGCTCCGCAATCTGTCCAGTGTACTGGCCTTGCAGCTGCTTGGCCTCCCCCAGCATCGTGGCGAAGGTCTGCTTCAATCCGGCGGCGTCGATCTTGCGGCCGCCCGCGTAGTAGCGCTTGGCCACCTGCCCCAGCGCATACGTGGTCGCGAACGAGAATGCGGCGCCGGTGCCGGCGCTTCCCACGCCGCCCAGCAATCCGCCGCCGATCTTGCCGAGCAAACCGCCCAGCAACTTGCGGCCGAACTGTTCAACATACTGCGACGTCAGTCCCACGCCCAGCGTGGCGAGCAAGTCGGTGATGTGTCCGCGATCGAGCTCGAAGCCGTAGGCCTTGCCAATGCCGTAGACCATCTTCATCTGCAACGGGATGATCGCCATCGAGGCCAGCGACTGCGGCAGCAGTTCCAGCGCGCCGTTGATGATCGAGGCCTTCAGGATCATCTTGTCGAGCTCGGCGCCGTTGACGGCACCCGCGATGACCACGCCCTCGAGCGCCGGCGCCGCCAGCGGTGCGGATGCCAGCGCATCGGCGTCGCGCGTCAGCGTCTGCGCGGTACCGGCATCGAGTTGCAGCATGCGCGCCAATCCTGACAGGAAGTCGCGCTCCGCCGCGGAGGTCGCGCCATCCGCGTTGCATACGCCGACCGCCATCTCGTAGGCGAACTGCCGGTGGCCCGGCTCGGTCAGCGTGGCGGCGATCACCGGCAGGTCGGGCTTCTGCAGCAGGACCTGCTGGTAGATGGCCCCGACATCGATGGTGGTACCAGCCGACAGCGATTGCGCGATGCGCCGGATCTCGTCGCGTTCGCGTTCGTCGTTGCCGCCGTCGGCAAAGGCGGCCATCAGGCAGATCGTGAGAATGGCACGTTGCTGTTCGTCGTTCATGAGCTGTTTTAGTCCTTGTCGGGATCAGGATGGATGTTGTCGACCCAATGCACGGACTCAGGGTTGGGCTCCACATTGGGTAAATCAAGGTTGACCACCACCGGCACCTGGCCGCTGCGGCACAGCACGCATGACAGCGGCTCGTCGTCGCTGGCATTGATCTCCTGGTGCGGCACGAAGGGCGGAATATAGATGAAGTCGCCGGGGCCGGCCTCGGCGGTGTACTCCAGGCGGTCGCCCCACTTCATCCGCGCGCGGCCGCTGACCACGTAGATGACGCTTTCGACCGCGCCGTGGTGATGCGCGCCGGTCTTGGCCTTGGGGTGGATCACGACCGTGCCGGCCCACAGTTTTTCCGCGCCCGCGCTGGCGTGCGTGATCGCGGCGGCCCGATTCATCCCCGGCGTCTGGGGCGTGTTGGTATCGAGCTCACCCGCATGCACGACCCGCACGCCGTGCAGCCGCCACTTCGGGGCTTGCGTCATCGTTGTCTCCCTGTCACTCGACACAGTCGCGGTCGATCACGTTGCGCAGCGCGACGGCGAATTCCTCCAGCGTGCAGGACGGCGGCCCGGGCAGCGTGGATGCGCCGCAACCCGGCAGCCGCAACGGCGTCTTCAATGGCGGCAGGTCGAGCGTCAGCGGGATGTTCGTGCGCATCTGCTCCAGCGTCTGCGCCACGAAGGACGTGTACACGCGCAGCTTCTTGTCGCCGCCTTCCTTCACCTCGAACATCAGCGCGCCGGTGGGCGGCGCCTGGTTGCGCTGGTAGCCCGGCTGCAGCCACGAAACGTCGAGCATGCCCGCCAGGTTGACGATGTTGGTGTCGTGGCCGATATAGGCGACGAACTTCGCGTCACGGACCGCAGGGTCCGGCGGTCCGAAGCCCAGCGACCGCGCGCTGGTGACCGCCGCCGCGACGCGCGTCAGCAGCGACGACCCCGATTTGCGCGCCAGGTACGGCGTGCGTTCCAGCAGGTCCTGCTGTTCGATGTGCAGGCGGAGCCCCTGCGTCAATTGCGCCGGCGTCACGCGGCCCCAGCCGACCTCGGACAACGGCTGGCCATCGAGATACTGCAACAGCATCGTCTCGGCGGACGTCGACGCAATGGGCAGGCCGCCCAGCAGCGAAAGGCTGGAACCATCCGGGGCCGGCAGCAACGCGGTAGGCAGGTCCGGCAACGTGCATGCCTCGCCCTTGCCGAAGGCGGTGCACAGCGCCGGCTTGCAGCAATCGAGCACGCCCTGCAGCGCCGTGAACGGTGCTTTCAGGTCACGCGCCAGTCCGTTGACGTTGCCGCCGACGCGCTCCAGCACGCGCGTCTGCGCCACCATCGGGTCGAGCTTGCACACGCCCGCACCCAGCGGATGGAAGAGGCTGTCGACCTTCACCTCGGCACGGGTGCGCACCGTGATGCCGCACTCGCGCGCCATCCCCTCGACCAGCGCCTCGCCCGTGGCCCGGGTGCGCTGCATCTGGTCGGCGTAGACGTACATGCTGTTGCGTGGCGGGCACCCTTCCGCGGGCATCGCGCCCTGCGCATTGAGATACAGCCGGTAGTAGCGGCCCATCTGCACGGCCAGTTGCGCGCCGCGCGCGGTGAGGTTGCCCGGCGGCACGCTGGCCACGGGCCACGCATCGCGCGACCAGTTGGCCGCTTCGGTCGCGCTGACGATGGCACTGCGGACGCCGTGGCGGCTCACGAGCACGACCTTCTGCAGCACCTCGTCCTGCGCGAACGCTGTCCCGGAAGGCAAGGCAGCCGCGAAGGCAAGCAACAGCAATGGCAACAGTGGCATCGAATTCGACCTTGGGCCGGCAGGATGCAAGCCTACCATTGCATGGCGCCGAATCAGCCCTTGGGCTTCCGCCACACACTTGCAAGCCACGGCTGCTGCGCGCGTGGCAGGCCCGGCGGGCGGAAGTAGTGCGTCAGTTCCAGGAAACCGGCCGCCACCATGAACGCGCGCCAGGCCTCCCAGTCGTGATACGCGCCCCAGCGCTCGCCGTGCCAGCCTTCCTCTCCGTCGCCGCGCGGATTGGAACAGAAGAACACGCCACCCGGCTTCAGCGCCGCATGCAGTTCCTTCAGCACGCGCGGCAACTCACGGGTGGGAACGTGGAACATCGAGGCATTGGCAAACACGCCGTCGAAGGCCTGGGCCGGCAGTTCGAGCGCGAGGAAATTCTGTTCGAGCACCGGGCAACCGCTGTTGGCGCGCGCAAGGGCGGCCAGTTCCGCTGAACCATCGAGGCCCGTCGCGCGATGCCCGAGCGCCGCGAAGGCGATGAGGTCGCGCCCCGGTCCGCAGCCGAAGTCGAGGATGTCGAAAGGGGGCGGCGCTGCAATGGCCTGCAGCAGCGCGGCGATGTTCTGGCTGACATCGTGGTCGCGCGTGCCCTCCCAGAACGATTGCGCGCGCTGGTTGTAGTGGGCCAGCGTCCGCGCCGCGATCTGCTTTAAGTCATCCATCGGCGGCATTCCCGGCTACGGCGCGACATTCTTGAGCGCGATCGACCACATGAAGTCCACCTTCAGCAGCCGCGCGAAGTACGGATCGTCGGGCGAACGGTAGCCGTCGTTGGCCACGCGTCCGAAGTTGGCCGACGCGGGCGCCTTGTCGTCGAACGCGGGAAACGCCGCGCGGCGGTGGCAGTTCTGGCAATTCGACCGCGTGCCGGCCATCGGATCGGCCGGAAGCATCTTGCCGTCCAGCATGTACGGCTTGGTGGGACCGAGGTCGGTCTCGAGATACGGATCGAAGCAGATGGGCAGGCTGCCGTTGGCCCCGCGCGGCGACACCACGCTGTAGGCGGTGCACATCTGGTAATTGTCGAACGGCGCGCGCACCGACGCCGGCCGGTCGCCGCCGAAGGGCGCGACATGCGGGCTCGGCATCCACCAGAACGTCTGGAACGTCCAGTCGTCCAGTTCCTTGGTCGTGACATGCATCGCCAGCAGCACGATGTAGTCGCCGATCTCGGGCACCTGGCCCGCGTTGGTGACAAGCCGCTCCTGCTCACCCGCGGCGGAGGACATCATCGCCATGTAGGCCTGCGCATCGGCAACATCGGCGGCGTTGGTGAGGCGATGCGCATAGAACCGCTGCAGCGACACCACCGGCGCCCACATGGGGTTGGGCTTCGCCTTCGTGCCGTTCACGTTGACCTGCTGCAGCGTGCCCTCCGGGTAGCGTCCATCGGGATCGATCGCCACCGCATTCGTCCACGACGTGTGCATCGGCAGGCCGCCTGCGGGCGGCGGCGGATACGCCGGGTCCCACACCGGCAAGGCCGTCAGGCCGCGCTCGCTCTGCGGGCTCCTGCCATCCTTGACCAGCCAGTACACGAGCTTCAGCGCCATCGCCTTGGCGGGAAACGGCTTGATGCTGCGTTCCACCGGCGCGGTGCCTTCGCGGTCGAACCGGGCATTGAGCGCGCGCAGCGTGGGCGTCAGGTGATAGTTGTTGGTCCAGATGAAGTCCGCCGATGCGGCATTGAGCTTCACGAACGACATCAGCCCGGCCGGTGCGCCACCACGCGCGCTGTCGGCCAGCGCGGATTGCGTCGCCTGCTTGAACGGATGGCGCAGCCCGCGCCGGTCCACGCCCGCCTTGCCGCGCGGGTTGTAGACCTCCGGAATCGAGTACCACGTGGCGAACACGGGCAGCCGCTGGCCGTCCACCACCGATGCCGAGGGCGCCGTCAGCGCCGCCCACAGGTCCCACGCGTGGCCGCGCACCGTGGCCTGGTCGCCGGTCAGCACGGCGCCCAGCAGCATGAACTCCGCTGCGGGAATGGACGCACCGGGCGCCAGGTCCTGGTAGACGAAGCGATCGGCGGGCGCCATGGATTGCGCCGCCACGGGCATGGTCATCGCGGCGAGGCAGGCAAGCAGGACATGGCGCATGCACGCAGCGTAGCAGCGCCGGTTGCCGGCGGGCAATGCCGGCGTCCGGCCGCGCAGTATCATGGAGAGCTTAACCGGGAGAAGCCATGAGCAATCGTCAAGTCGTCATCGTCAGCGGAGTCCGCACGGCCATCGGGGACTACGGCGGCAGCCTGAAGGACATCGCACCCTCCGAGCTCGGCGCGCGCGTGGTGCGCGAAGCCGTGGCCCGCGCCAAGGTCGACCCGAAGGACATCGGGCAATGCGTGATCGGCAACGTGTTGCACACCGAGCCGAAAGACATGTATATCTCGCGCCTCGCGTGCGTGAACGGCGGCCTGCCTGTCGAAACCGGCGCGCTCACCGTCAACCGGTTGTGTGGCAGCGGCATGCAGGCGATCGTCAGCGCCGCGCACTACATCCTGCTGGGCGACACCGATGCCGCTGTCGCCGGTGGCGCCGAAAGCATGAGCCGCGCCGTCTACATGAACCTTACACAGCGCTGGGGCGCGCGGATGGGCGACACCAAGATGGTCGATGCGATGGTGGGCGCGCTCACCGACCCCTTCGACACGATCCACATGGGCGTCACTGCCGAGAACGTCGCCGCGCGTTGCAGCATCACGCGCGAGCAGCAGGATGCGTTTGCGGTCGAAAGCCATGCCCGCGCCACGCGCGCGCTGGCCGCCGGCCACTTCAAGGACCAGATCCTGCCCATCGAGTTGAAGAGCAAGAAGGGTCCGGTCTTCTTCGACACCGACGAGCATGTGCGCAGCGACGCCACGCTGGACGGCATGGCCAAGTTGCGCGCCGTGTTCATCAAGGAGAACGGCACGGTCACCGCCGGCAATGCGTCAGGCCTGAACGATGCGGCATCTGCGGTTGTGCTGATGGAAGCGGGCGCCGCGAAAGCGCGCGGCCTGGCGCCGATGGCGCGGCTCGTGGCCTACGGCCACTCCGGCATCGACCCGAAGATCATGGGGCTGGGGCCGGTCACTGCCGTGCAGCGCGCGCTGGCCAAGGCCGGCCTGAAGCTCGCGGACATGGATGTGATCGAGTCCAACGAGGCCTTCGCCGCGCAGGCGCTGGGCGTCAACAAGGAACTGGGCATGGACCCGGCGAAGGTCAATCCCAACGGCGGCGCCATTGCGCTCGGCCACCCGATCGGTGCCACGGGCTCGATCCTCACCGTCAAGGCGATGTACGAATTGCATCGCACCGGCGGCCGTTACGGTCTCATCACGATGTGCATCGGCGGCGGGCAGGGCATCGCGGCGGTGATCGAGCGGATGTAGGTTGTTCCCGCGCGGCGCGGCGCCGCATCGGGGCCGCGCCGCGGTGCCGCGCTACAATGCGCGCCCGTCCCAAGGAGTTCACGATGAGCATCTCGATGTACCAGACCTCGGTCCCCGTCTTCGCACGCGGACTCACGAACCTGAAGGGCA
>JANNNM010000671.1:0-2482 GCA_031398535.1 Betaproteobacteria bacterium
CGTGGAGAACCTGCAATGACCATCAAAGTGGCGATCAACGGCTACGGCCGCATCGGGCGCAACATCCTGCGCGCGCACTACGAGGGCAACAAGAAGCACGACCTCGAGATCGTCGCGATCAACGACCTCGGCAGCCCCGAGACCAACGCCCACCTGACGCGCTACGACACCGCCCACGGCAAGTTCCCCGGCAAGGTGGAAGTCGACGGCGACTCGATGGTCGTCAATGGCGACCGCATCAAGGTGTTCGCCAACCGCGTCCCGTCCAAGCTGCCGTGGGGCGCGCTGGGCGTCGACGTCGTGCTGGAGTGCACGGGCTTCTTCACCACGAAGGAAAAGGCCGGTGCGCATCTCGCCGGCGGCGCGAAGAAGGTGATCATTTCCGCACCCGGCGGCAAGGATGTCGATGCCACGATCGTGTTCGGCGTCAACCAGGGCGTGCTGAAGGCCACCGACACGGTGATCTCCAATGCGTCGTGCACCACCAACTGCCTGGCGCCGATGGTGAAGCCGCTGAACGACAAGATCGGCCTCGTCAACGGCCTGATGACCACCGTGCATGCGTACACCAACGACCAGGTGCTGACCGACGTGTATCACGAGGACCTGCGCCGCGCGCGCTCGGCCACGATGAACATGATCCCCGCCAAGACCGGCGCGGCCGCCGCGGTGGGACTGGTGCTGCCGGAACTGAACGGCAAGCTCGACGGCTACGCGATCCGCGTGCCGACGATCAATGTCTCGTTGGTGGATCTTTCGTTCATCGCCGCGCGCGACACGACGGCGGAAGAAGTCAACGCCATCATGAAGGCCGCGTCGGAATCGGGCCCGCTGAAGGGCATCCTCAACTACAACACCGGGCCGCTCGTCTCCAGTGACTTCAACCATGATCCGGCATCGTCGACGTTCGATTCGACGCTGACCAAGGTGTCAGGGCGCCTCGTCAAGGTGTCGAGCTGGTACGACAACGAGTGGGGCTTCTCCAACCGGATGCTCGACACCACGATGGCGTTGATGCAGGCGAAGTGACGCCCACCCTGGCCTGGATGCAAAGGAGCGGATCGCGATGAAGTTCAAGCGTCTGGCGGATGTCGACGTGCGCGGCAAGCGCGTGTTCATCCGCGCCGACCTCAACGTGCCGCAGGACGACGCAGGCGCCATCACCGACGACACACGCATCCGGGCTTCGGTGCCGGCGATCCGCGATGCACTCACGCGCGGCGCGGCGGTGATGGTCACGTCGCACCTCGGGCGGCCAACGGAAGGCGATTGGAAGGCGGCGGATTCGCTCGCACCCATCGCCGCGCGGCTGGCCGGACTGCTGGGCATGGACGTCCCGCTGGTTCGCGATTGGGTCGACGGCGGCGCATGGCACGCGGCGTTGCAACCGGGCCAGGTCGTGCTGCTCGAGAACTGCCGGATGAACAAAGGCGAGAAGAAGGACAGCGAAGAACTGGCGAGGCGCATGGCGGCGCTGTGCGACGTCTATGTCAACGATGCGTTCGGCACGGCCCACCGCGCCGAGGCCACGACGCATGCGCTGGCCCGCTTTGCGCCCGTGGCGTGCGCCGGGCCGCTGCTGGCCGCGGAACTCGATGCACTCGGCGCTGCGCTGGCGCATCCGAAGCGCCCGCTGGTGGCGATCGTCGCGGGCTCCAAGGTATCGACCAAGCTCACGATCCTGCGCGCGCTGGCGGCCAAGGTGGATACGCTGATCGTCGGCGGCGGCATCGCCAATACCTTCATCCTGGCCGCGGGCGGCAACATCGGCACGTCGCTCGCGGAAGCCGATCTGGTCGGCGAAGCCAAGGCCATTCTCGAGGAATTTCCCGGCAAGGTTCCCATCCCCGTCGATGCGGTGGCAGCGACGGAATTCTCGGCCAGCGCTACTGCGCGGCTGACCGCCATCGAAAACCTGCGGCCCGACGAGATGATCCTTGATCTCGGCCCCACGTCGGTCGCGGTGCTGAAGCGGATCATCGCAGGTGCAGGCACCATCGTCTGGAACGGCCCGGTCGGTGTGTTCGAGTTCGAGGCCTTCGCGGCCGGCACCAAGGCCACCGCGCACGCCATCGCCGATTCCGGCGCCTTTTCGATCGCTGGCGGCGGCGACACGCTGGCGGCCATCGCCAAGTTCGGCGTCGGCGACCGGATCAGCTACATCTCCACCGGCGGCGGCGCCTTCCTCGAGTTCCTCGAGGGCAAGACGCTGCCGGCCGTGCAAGCGCTCGAAGCCCGTGCATTGCCGTAACATGTTTGTGTCCTGATCTGCCTTCACGTCCAAGGAATTCCACGTGCCACGCAATACGAAGATCGTCGCCACGCTCGGCCCCGCCTGCAGCGACCCTGCTGTACTGCAGCGCATGCTGGCCGCCGGGGTGGATGTGGTGCGCCTCAATTTCTCGCACGGCCTTGCCAGCGACCACGTGGAGCGCGCGCGACTGGTCCGCGAGTGCGCGAAGAAGCTGGGCCGCGAAGTGGC
>JANNNM010000685.1:0-1831 GCA_031398535.1 Betaproteobacteria bacterium
ACACGCCATTTGCGCCACAATCCGGCCAATCCGCACTGGCCCGACCGCGATCGCTTCGTGCTGTCGAACGGCCACGGTTCGATGCTGCAATACGCGTTGCTGCATCTTTCGGGCTACGACCTGCCGATGTCCGAGTTGCGCGCGTTCCGCCAACTGCACTCGCGCACGCCAGGACACCCGGAAGTCGGCGTCACGCCCGGCGTGGAGACGACCACCGGCCCGCTGGGCCAGGGCCTCGCCAACGCGGTGGGCATGGCACTCGCTGAAAAGTTGATGGCAGCGGCATTCAACCGCGACGGTCACACGATCGTCGACCATCGCACCTACGTGTTCCTGGGTGACGGTTGCCTGATGGAAGGCATTTCGCACGAGGCGTGCTCGCTGGCCGGCACGCTGGGCCTGGGCAAGCTGATCGCGCTGTACGACGACAACGGCATCTCCATCGACGGCCACGTCGAAGGCTGGTTCACCGACGACACGCCGCAGCGCTTTGCGGCCTACGGCTGGCATGTCATCCCCGACATCGATGGCCATGACGTGGCCGCCGTCGACGCTGCGATTGCAGTCGCGCAAGCGGTCACGGATCGTCCGTCGCTGCTGTGCTGCAAGACCATCATCGGCAAGGGCGCGCCCAACAAGCAGGGCAGCGACAGCGTGCACGGCGCGGCACTGGGGGAGAAGGAAGTGGCCGCCACGCGCGCCGCCATCGGCTGGCCGCACCCGCCGTTCGAGATTCCTGCGAATGTCTATGCGGGCTGGAATGCACGCGAATGCGGCGCCGAACTCGAGATCGACTGGAACCGGCGCTTCGACGCCTATCACAGCGCGCACCCCGCATTGGCAGAAGAGTTCCTGCGCCGGATGCAAGGCCACCTCCCCGCCAGTTTCGGCCCGGCGGCCAAGGATTTCATCGCCGCGCAATCGGCCAAGGGCGAAACCATCGCCACGCGCAAGGCGTCGCAGCAGGCCATCGAAGCCTACGCCAGGCTGCTGCCGGAGATGATCGGCGGCTCGGCCGACCTCACCGGATCCGTGTTCACCAACTGGTCGGGCAGCACGATCGTCGCGCGCGACAAGCCCGGCAACTACGTAAGCTTCGGCGTCCGCGAATTCGCGATGAGCGCCATCGCCAACGGCCTGGCGCTGCATGGCGGCTACATTCCCTATGTCGGCACGTTCCTCACGTTCTCCGACTACGCGCGCAATGCACTGCGGATGGCCGCGCTGATGAAGCTGCGCGCCATCTTCGTCTACACGCACGACTCGATCGGGCTCGGCGAGGACGGTCCCACGCACCAGTCAGTGGAACACGCGGCCAGCCTGCGCCTCATCCCGGGGCTCGATCTGTGGCGGCCCTGCGATACGGTGGAATCCGCCGCCGCCTGGGCAGCGGCGATCAAGCGCCGCGATGGCCCCTCAACCCTGCTGTTCACGCGGCAGAACGTGCCCTTCGTGCCGCGCAGCGATGCCCAGATCGCCGCCATCGATCGTGGCGGTTATGTCGCGGCCGATTTCGATGCCGCCGTCAGCGGATCGCGCGTGGTGGTCATCGCCACCGGTTCCGAGGTGGGCCTGGCGCTGGGCGCGCGATCGCAACTGGCCGGTGCCGGCATCAATGTGCGCGTGGTGTCGATGCCCTGCACCAGCGTGTTCGACCGGCAGGACTCGGAATGGCGGGCATCCGTCCTGCCGCACGGCATTCCGCGCGTTGCGGTGGAAGCCGGCGTCACCGATGGCTGGCGCCGCTACGTCGGCGCGGCGGACGATCCGCACGCTGCCGTCATCGGCATCGACAGCTTCGGCGAGTCCGCGCCCGGTCCGGTGCTGTTCA
>JANNNM010000197.1:0-3298 GCA_031398535.1 Betaproteobacteria bacterium
GGATGATCGGCGGCCAGCTGCGCGGCCTCGGCAAGATGCCACCACGGCGTCTGCAGATCGAAGCGCAGGCCGTTGTCCGCCAGCTGCGCAAAGCCCGCGCGCCAACGCGGATCGGTCATGCCGCCGAACGATGCATCACCAGGCGACTTGTTGGCCCGCGGCTTGTGACGAACGCTGCGCACGAAATCGAAGGCCGCCTGCTGTTCCAGGACCTGCGCTGCGTCGGGCGCATCGAGCCATGCCTGCGCCACCATCACTGTCGGCAGGCCGAACGTTCGACGCAACTCGGCGATGTAGCGGGTCTCGCCGATCGGATCCGCCGGATTCCACTCGGCCTCGACGTACACCGTCTTCTCGACGACGAAAGGCGCGGCATCGGCGCGATAGTCGGGTGGCAGGTAGGTCCTGCAGATGGACTCATAGTCGCCGTAGCGAAACGGGATGCGCGGCTCGTCGTTGAGCCACGGGTAATAGTTGCGCAGCGGATCCCAGAAATGCTGGTGCGCATCGACGACCGCGAACGTCTCCCCTGCCGGGGCTGGCGCGACGGTGCTGCCGCTGGGTACTTCTCCCATGCATTCCTCCAGAGTCGGGCACAGCGTGCCCGTGGCCGTTTCCCGGCTCGTGGACGCAGTATGCACAAATATTTTCGGTGCGTATACTGTATGCAGCATTCAGTTGACGACACGCGGACCAACGTCCATCGTCATCGGGCCGCCCGCTACACTTCCGGATGACCGCCGACCGCGCATGACCATGGAAACAACCATCCCCGACGTCGGGCCGGCCACCACACCGGCCGAAAGCGCGCTTCCGATCGCGCGGCGCAGCCTGCACGACGAGGTGGTGACGCGCATCCGCGACATGATCATCGAAGGGGTGCTCGCCCCCGGTTCCCGCGTCAACGAAACGCACCTCGGGCAAACGCTGGGCGTGTCGCGCACGCCGCTGCGCGAGGCGCTGAAATTCCTCGCCAGCGAAGGCCTGATCGAGCTCGTCACCGCGCGCGGCGCCATCGTCAAGAAGTTCTCGGCGAAGGATGTCCGCGACATGCTGGACGTGCTGGCCGTGCTCGAAGCCTTCGCCGCGCGCCTCGCCTGCCGTGAGGCCACCGCGGAGGCCATCGCCGACGTGCGCGCGATCCACGATCGCATGGTCGAACGCTATGCGGTCCGCGACCGTCTCGAGTACTTCAAGCTGAACCAGCAGATCCACACGGCGTTCCTGCGGCTCTCCGGCAATGCCGCGCTCGAATCCGCGCACACGTCGATCCAGTCGCGGCTGAAACGCATCCGCTACATCGGCAACCAGGAGCCGCAGAAGTGGGCGGCCGCGCTGGCCGAGCACGAGGACATGATCACGTTCCTCGAGGCGCGCGACGGCGAGCGCCTGGCGCGCGTGGTAAACCAGCACATGGAACACACATGGGAGCGCGTGCGGCTCACGCTCTGAGTCCACGACACCCGATCGCGCCCCGCGCATCCATCGCGCTGCGCCGGACTGGTGCAGTGGCGACGAAATCGGCGGCACGACACGCGTTCGCCCGCGGCTGATCCCGCGTAAACTTTCGCGTTTCCACCGCCATCGGAGACACGCATGTTCGGCCTCACGCCAGTCGGCATCGTTCACACACTGATCAGTCTCGTTGCGGTGGCCGCGGCCATCATTGCCTTCGTTCGTGACGGCCGCATCATCGCGGGCAACACGGTCGGCAAGACCTACATCATCACGACGGTCCTGACCTGCCTGACCGGCTTCGGCATCTTCCAGCACGGAGGATTCGGCAAGCCGCACGCGCTGGGGATCATCACGCTGGTCGTGCTGGGCATCGCGTGGCTGGCGCGCAACAAGTCGTTGTTCGGGCGCGCGTCGCCCTATGTCGAAACCGTGAGTTACTCGCTCACGGTCTTCTTCCACATGATCCCCGCGGTCACCGAGACGACGACGCGGCTGCCGCTCGCGGCGCCGCTGCTGCCCAACGCCGACGCGCCGCAACTGCTGGTGGCCACCGGCGCCATGTTCGTCGTCTTCCTGATCGGCGCCACGCTGCAGGTGCGCGCGATGCTCGCCGGGCGCCGCGATACCGCACCCTCCACGACGATCGCCGGTCGATGAATTGCCGCAACGACATCCCGGAGTGACGGATGGCTGACGACGTACCCCCCGATGTCGCCAGCCGGCGGCACCAGATGTTCCCGGCGCTGTCGGAGTCCGAGATCGCCCGCATCATGCGGTTCGGGACCGTGAAGCACTACGCGCGCGGCGCGCGGCTCTTCGCGGCCGGCGAGCCCGGCCCCGGCATGTTCGTGATGCTGAAGGGACAGGTGTCCATTTCGCAGCGTGATGGCTTTGGCCACGTGGTCCCGATCACGCAGCAGGGCCCGGGCCAGTTCCTGGCCGAAGTCGCCCAGCTTTCCGGCAGCCACGCGCTGGTGGATGGCTACGCCGACGAGGACGTCGAGACACTGCTGGTGCCGCCGTCACAGTTGCGCGCGCTGATCATCGCGGAAGCCGATCTCGGCGAGCGCATCGTCCGCGCGCTGATCCTGCGCCGTGTCGCGCTGATCGAATCCGGCTCCAGTGGTCCCGTGCTGATCGGCAGTCCCGACTCGCCCGACCTGCTGCGCCTGCAGGTCTTCCTGCGCCGGAACGGACATCCGCATCATGTCGTCGATGCCACGTCGGATGCGGGTGCAGCGGCGTTGCTGGAGCATGCCGGTGCGGCCGCCTCGGAGGTGCTGGTCGTGTGCTCCGACGGCCGGGTGCTGCACAACCCGACGGAGGACATCCTGGCGCGGTGCCTCGGCATGCTCGATTCGGTGGAGCACACCGAACTCTTCGACGTGGCCGTCGTCGGCGCGGGCCCGGCGGGATTGGCCACCGCGGTGTACGCCGCGTCCGAAGGGCTGCGCGTGCTCGTCCTCGACAGCCGCGCCTATGGCGGCCAGGCCGGCGCCAGCGCACGGATCGAGAACTATCTCGGCTTTCCCACCGGCATTTCGGGGCAGGCACTCGCCGGTCGGGCCTTCGTGCAGGCGCAGAAATTCGGCGCCGAGATGCTGGTGCCGGCGCAGGCCGCGCTGCTCGATTGCAGCATCGTGGAGTCCCACGGCGAACTGGTGGTACAGATTGCCGACGGCCGGCGCCTGCGCGCGAAGACGGTCGTCATCGCCAGCGGTGCGCGCTACCGCCGGCCCGGCGTGCCGCGTCTGAGCGAGTTCGAAGGGCGGGGCGTCTGGTACTGGGCGTCGGCCATCGAAGCCACGATGTGCGCGCAGACCGAGGTGGTGCTGGTGGG
>JANNNM010000728.1:0-1148 GCA_031398535.1 Betaproteobacteria bacterium
CGCCACGCCGAATGGCGCGACGCCCGCCATTGCCACGGTAGGCACGCTGGCCCGGATCACCGATTGGGACATGCCGCAGCTGGGCATCCTGCATGTCGCCACGGTGGGTGGCGCCCGCTTCCAGATCCGCGAACACAAAAGGACCGGCAGCGGACTGGTCGAAGGCCAGGTGACCACCATCGCCGACGAACCCGCCATGCCGTTGGCGGACGAGTACCAGCCGCTGGCGCGGCTGCTCGAGCTGATCGCCACGCGCGTAGGCCCGCAGAATTTCCCGGAGCAGCGCGACTACGATGATGCGTCGTGGGTGGGCTACCGGCTGGCCGAGTTCCTGCCGCTTCCGCTTTCGATCAAACAGAGCATGCTGGAAATCAACGACGCCGGCGTGCGGCTGCAGGTTTTGCAGAAATTTCTAGGGCAACAGGGCGTGCTCTGACGCATATCCGCTGGCACCGCGGGCGTCCCTTCCGGGACCGGCGCGTATAATTTCGCCTTTGCACTAAACCTGCACGGATTGCCATGGCTGGTCACAGCAAGTGGGCGAACATCAAGCACAAGAAGGCCGCGACGGATGCCAAGCGCGGCAAGATCTTCACGCGCCTGATCAAGGAAATCACCGTGGCCGCGCGGCTTGGCGGCGGCGACACGTCGATGAATCCGCGCCTGCGGCTGGCCGTCGACAAGGCGATGAGCCAGAACATGCCGAAGGACACGATCGAGCGCGCCACCAAGCGCGGGGCCGGTGACCTCGAGGGTGTGAACTACGAGGAAATCCGCTACGAGGGCTACGGCATTAACGGTGCCGCCGTCATCGTGGATTGCATGACCGACAATCGCGTGCGCACGGTGGCCGATGTGCGCCACGCCTTCTCGAAGTACGGCGGCAACCTCGGCACCGATGGTTCCGTCGCGTTCCTGTTCAAGCACTGCGGCCAGATCCTGTTCGCGCCTGGCACCAACGAGGACAAGTTGATGGAAGCGGCCCTCGACGCTGGCGCCGAGGATATCGTCACGCACGAGGATGGCAGCTTCGAAGTGATCACGGGCCCCTACGACTTCGTCGGCGTCAAGGATGCGCTGGCCATGGCGGGCTTCAAGGCCGCGTTCGCTGAAGTGACGATGAAACCGTCCACGGAAGTGGAGATGGC
>JANNNM010000198.1:0-5913 GCA_031398535.1 Betaproteobacteria bacterium
CAGGCTGCTCGGAATTGGCTTCCTTGCCGTTGATGGTGAACTTGACCATTTATGTGCTCCTCCTAGGAGACGGACATCGTAGTCCGCTGCGCTGCGGAAGTCATATTGCGGTGCGCAAACCGGCCCGGCGCCGCCACAGCCACGCGCCGACGGGCCACAACAGGATAACGAATGTGGCAATGGCGAGGCCCATGGCAATCGGACGCGTAAAGAACGCGCTCGGATCGCCGTCGGACTTGATCATCGACTTGATGAAGGCCTCCTCCATCATCTGCCCGAGCACGACGCCCAGGATGGCCGGGGCCACCGGGAAGCCGTTTTCCTCCATCACATAGGCCACCACGCCCGCCACCAGCATCACGCCGATGTCGAAGGGCGTGTTGTTGATTGCAAACGAGCCAACGATGCAGAACAGCAGGATCACCGGCATCAGGATGTTCCGCGGCACCTTGAGGATCTTCTTGGCCGCCTTGATGCACAACCAGCCCAATGGAATCATGATGTGGTTGGCGACGATGAAGAGGATGTAGACCGCGTAGATGTTCTGCGGATTCTGCGTGAACAGCGTCGGGCCGGGATTCAGGCCCTTCATGTAGAGCACGCCGATCACGATGGCTGTGATCGAGTCGCCGGGAATGCCGAAGACCAGTGCGGGGATCCAGGCACCGGCGAGCGCGCTGTTATTGGCGGCGCCCGACTCGACGATGCCCTCCACGTGCCCGGTGCCGAATTTTTCCGGCTCTTTCGACAGCTTCTTACTGATCGCGTAGGACATCCAGGCCGCGATGTCGGCACCGGCGCCTGGCAACGCGCCGACCAGCGTGCCCAGCACACTGCCGCGCAGGATCTGCATCGGGTACTTCACCATCAGCGCCCACATGCCCTTGAATACGTTGTGGATCGGCTGGTCGACGATCTTCAGTGGCGGCTGCATGTCGACCACGAAGCGGATGATCTCGGAAATGGCGAACATGCCGATCATCAGCGGAATCATGCCGATGCCGCCCATCAATTCGGTGTTGCCGAAAGTGAAGCGGGGAAAACCTGCCGGATTGCCAAGTCCGACGCACGCGATCATGAGGCCGATCAGCAGCGAGATCACGCCCTTGAGCGGATTTTCTGCGGTGATGACGATCGCGCAGGTGAGGCCAAGCAGCACCAGCCAGAAATATTCGAAGGAACTGAACTGCAGCGCAATTTCGGCCAGAGCGGGAGCGGAAACAATCAGCACTGCGGTACCGAAGAGGCCGCCGATGGCGGAGAACACGAGGCCGGCACCCAAGGCCGTCTCGGCCTGCCCCTTCTTCGTCATCGCATAAGCTTCATCGCAATACGCGGCCGACGCGGGCGTGCCGGGCATCCGCAGCAGGCAGCCAGGAATATCGCCGGAAAAAATGGCCATTGCCGTGGCGGTGACGATGGTGGCAATCGCCGGGATCGGATCCATGAAGAACGTGACCGGCACGAGCAGCGCAGTGGCCATTGTGGCGGTAAGGCCCGGCACGGCGCCCACGAACAATCCGAACAACGCGGCGAACAGCATCGGCAACAGCGTCTTGACGCTGAACACCATGTTGAAGGCGAGATTGAGTGCGTCCATGTCAGTCCCGTCGGGCCGCGCCGATTGGGCGCAGGCAGCAATACGGCTTTGGCGGGCGTTGCATCAGAACGCCATACCGGTCAGCACACCCCATGGCAACGGGACGCGCAGCACCTTGTAGAACGCATACCAGATGAGCAGC
The DNA here is from genome assembly GCA_031398535.1 of Betaproteobacteria bacterium. Lineage (GTDB taxonomy): Bacteria > Pseudomonadota > Gammaproteobacteria > Burkholderiales > Casimicrobiaceae > VBCG01. Next base: position 1,743 of record JANNNM010000198.1, read on the forward strand.
GTCGCCACGACCGCCACGATGATGGCTGTCTTCGTCCGTACGCCGAGTACGGCAAGCCAGAGCCACAACAGCAGGGGCGCAACGATCAGGAACCCAACCGACTCAGCGAGGAAAATGTAGGCTGCGACGCCGCCGACGATGGCGGCCAGAGCAACGACATGCCGTCCCGAGCGCATCCAATCGGCGGTCTCGGTCCACGGCTGCTTTTCGCGGCTGCGAATGCCGTTGATGATCAGCGCGATCCCGCATAGTGCAAAGCCGGCCGCAATGATGCCCGGGAAAAGCCCGGGTCCCACCTGTTGTCCGGGAATGCGCGAGAAACCCTGGACGTGCACCAGAACCACGATCCCCAGCAACAGGAAAAAGGCCCCAAAGATCGCGTCGTTGATTTTCACGTGTCCGGACTTTCGCACAGGAAAAATACAAGGGGGCGAGGACGCCCCCTTGTCACTGCCAAAGGCGATTGACTACTTGGCCAGGCCGACAGCTTTCATTGTCTTGCCCATCGCTGCGTCACTTCTGGCCATGAAGGTCGCGAATTCCGCGCCCGGGGCCCACGCAGTGCCGTAGCCCTTGCTGGCGGCGAAGTCCTTCCACTCCTTGCTCTCGGCGATCTTCTTGATCGTGGCGATCAGCTTGGCGTTGACGTCGGCCGGCAGGCCCTTCGGACCGGCGATACCGCGCCAGGCCGCGACGTCGTAGTTGACGCCGATCGCCTGCTGCATCGTGGGCACGTCCGGGAAGATCCCTGAGCGCGTGTTGCCCATCACGGCGAGCGGCCGCGCCTTGCCGGCTTCAATCAGCGCGCGTGCTTCCGGCAGGGAACAGGTCACGAGGTCGACGCCGCCTGCAACCAGGTCCTGCATCGCCGGCGCTGCGCCATTCGACGGCACCCACGGCACCGAATTCGACGGCAGCTTCAGTTCTTCCAGCAGGCCCGCCAGTGCGAGGTGCCAGATGCCGCCCTGGCCCGTGCCCGAGGCCTTCAGCTTGCCCGGGTTGGCCTTGATCGCATCGACGACATCCTTGACCGACTTGTACGGCGAGTCGGCCCGCACCGTCATGCCCGCCGGGTCCGAGTTGACCAGCGCCAGCGGCGTGTAGGACGTAGGGGAAAGATCCGTCAGGCCCTGCCAGTGCATCATCGTGATTTCGACCGTGATCATGCCGATCGTGTAGCCATCCGCCGGGGCTTGCGCGATGGCGCTGTGGCCCACCACGCCACTGCCGCCGGTGCGGTTCACGACGTTGACCGGCTGCCCGAGTTCCTTCTCCATCATGACGGCGAAATAACGTGCCGTGCCATCGGTACCGCCGCCCGCGCCCCAGGGGACCACGAACGTGATGGGACGCTCCGGGTATGCTGCGGCCGCGATGCCGGCGACGGCGAACGCAGCGAGCGCGATGATCGCGCGCGAAATCAGTTTCATGGTTTCCTCCTGAGGCTGTATGGGATGAAAGCTTCGATCCGCGCGCACCTCGTCGGGTGTTACGCACAAGACTCGTCGCGGACGTTAGCAGCGTGCCCGGAAGCGGTCAAGTGGTCGGACCAATTGCGCCGGCAACGCCGGTTCGCTACTTCGATCCCGGTGCCCCCAGCACGCGGCGCCGTCGCGCGATGGACTTGCGCAACAAGTACCCGCACCCTAAAGGCAGCGCGAGCGCCACGGCCGCCGCCTGCGGGCCGCGCGATCCGGGCGAAGTCGTCATGCCGTCCCAGAGCGCCCACGCGACGACGCCCGCAAGCAGGCAACTGGCGACGAACACCAGCCCGAGAAAGCCGATCCCTGTCTTCGAGTTCCACCAGCTCAGGCCTTCCGACATCGCGGGCAGGTCGTGCTTGTCCCGCAGTGCCGCGGATCGAATGGCGGCGGCGAACGCTTCCAGCCGGTCGCCTGGGTCGCGTTGCAGCAAGGAATCCTTCATCAGCTGGTAACGGTGCCCGTCGGCCGTCGCGATTTCGAGGACGCGATCGAAGCCGCTTTCAAGCCAGCGCAGCGCGTTGAACTGCGCGAACGGAACGAACGCCTGCCGATGCCGCCCGAATAGCGGCACCTTGGGTCGCTCCACGATGCGGATGCCGCCCGCTTCCAGCGTCCATGCATGGATGCGAAATGCCGCGACCGCCACCAGCACCACCACCAGCACGAAGACACCCACGCTGACCATTGCGGCGGTCATCAGGTCGTTGCCATCGCGGATGGTCTCGGTGATCAGCCAGAGGACGAGCAGCAGCAGGACGACAAGCATGGCCAGCGTCGGCAACACCATCGCGGTGCGGCGGTAGGTGCTCTTGTAGGTGATGTCGCCTGACGCCGTCATGCGCAATCCTTCGCCTGGCCTTGGTGCGTGCGCGGCGCCGACCGCGCTGCGCGGGCCTAGGGAAACGTCGCCGCGATGCGTTCGCCCACAAATGCCGCCAGCCTGCGCGAGAGCTCCGCCAGGTCGCGTTCCAGCCTCACATACCCGGCCGTGGGTTCGAGCGTGGCCTCGTCCATGTACAGCGTGCGCTTCAGCTCGATCTGCAGGCTGTGCCGGTTGTCGGCGGGCCGGCCGTGCTTGCGCACCAGTTCCACGCCCTTGTACGGATCGTTGATCGCAACGGTGTAGCCCATCCCGCGCGCCGCTTCGGCCACGCACTGCGTGAACGCCGCGTCGCACGTCGAGCCGTCGCGATCGCCCAGCACGAAGTCGGCGCGCTCATGGCCGGGGTCGTCGGACAGCGCATCACCGACGGCCGGCATCGAATGGCAGTTGACGTGCCACACGCCGCCATAGGCACGACGCCGCGCCTCCAGCAACGCCTCGAGCTCGGCGTGATAGGGACGCCAGCAGCGGTCGATGCGCTTCTGCACTTCGGCGGCAGTCAACTTGCGGGCATACATCGGGACGCCGCCGCGCGCCAGCCGCCACACGAGGCCGATGCCCTGCTCTGTCTTGCGCGATGGCGTCACCGGCACCGGCCAGCCGTCCTCGAGCAGCGCGAGGTCGATGTCGTCCACGCTGCGGTTGGCATCGATGTAGGCGCGCGGGAAGCGGGCTTCGAGCAGCGTCGCGCCGTGCGCCACCGCGTGCTGCCACAGGCGCGCAACGTGCGTGTCCTCGGCCTGGCGCACCATGTTGCGCGGCGGGGCATGGTCGAAGTCGTCGGGATACCACTCGCCCGAATGCGGCGAGTCGAGCACCAGCGGCAGCAATACCCCCGGCGGATCGTGGCGCACGAAGGCAGCGGTCATGGTGAAACCGGAAGCACGCCTAGCGTGCGTCGTTGAGGAAGCAGGCCGACAGATGCCCCGGCGCGATCTCGCGCAGCGGCGGCACGTTGCTGCGGCAGCGCTCCATCACGTGCGGGCAGCGCGGGTGGAAGTGGCAACCGGGCGGCGGATCGAGCGGCGACGGAATCTCGCCCTTGATCGGCACGAAGGTGCGCTTCTTCGGCTCCACCTTGCCGGCCTCGGTCAGCAGTGCCTGCGTATACGGATGGTTCGATTGGCGGAACAGTTCGCCCGACGCCGCGCTTTCCACCACGCGGCCGAGATACATCACGACGACGCGGTCCGCGACAAAGCGCACCACGCCGAGATCGTGGCTGATGAAGAGATACGTGAGGTTGAGCGCGCCCTTCAACTCGAGGAACAGGTTCAGTACCTGCGCCTGGATCGACACGTCCAGCGCCGCGACCGATTCGTCGCAGACGAGGAACTCGGGCTTCACCGCCAGCGCGCGGGCGATGCCGATCCGCGCACGCTGGCCGCCGGAGAACTGATGCGGATAGCGGCGCATCAGCGTCGGGTCGAGGCCGACGCGATTGAGCATCAGGCCGACGTATTCCGTCTGCTGCTTGGGGCTGATCACGCCGTGCGCGACCGGCGCCTCGCCGACGATGTCGACGACGCGCATCCGCGGATTGAGGGACGCATAAGGGTCCTGGAAGATCATCTGCATCTTCAACTGCTGCTTGCGCGCCGCAGCGGCGTCAAGGCGTGCCAGCGATGCGCCGCGCCAGTAGCGCTCGCCATCGGACAGCGACAGCAACCCCACGGCGAGGCGCCCCAGCGTGGACTTGCCGCAGCCGGATTCGCCGACCAGGCCCAGCACTTCGCCGGCGGCCACGGTGAGGCTGACGCGGTCCACCGCGTGCACGACCTCTTCCTTCATGTTCGCGCCGAAC
>JANNNM010000754.1:0-1980 GCA_031398535.1 Betaproteobacteria bacterium
GGTGGACGTCGAGCTCGACCGGATGCCCGAATCGCCCACCAAGATCATGATGAACGTGGGCAACCCGGAGCTGGCGTTCGAGTTCCAGCGGCTACCCAACGAAGGCGTGGGTCTCGCGCGCCTCGAGTTCATCATCAGCCGCAACGTCGGCATCCATCCGAAGGCGCTGCTGGAACTGGACAGGCAGCATCCCGAGTTGAAGCGCGAGATCGAGGCGCGCATTGCCGCATATCCGTCCGCCACCGATTTCTACGTGCACAAGGTGGCCGAAGGGGTGGCCACCATCGCGGCCGCGTTCCATCCGAAGAAGGTCATCGTCCGGATGTCCGACTTCAAGTCCAACGAATATTCGACGCTGCTGGGCGGCGACCGCTACGAGCCGCACGAGGAAAACCCGATGCTGGGGTTCCGCGGCGCGTCGCGCTACATCGCGCCCGAGTTCTACGACTGCTTCCAGATGGAGTGCGCGGCATTGAAACGTGTGCGCGACGACATGGGCTTCACCAATGTCGAGATCATGATCCCCTTCGTGCGCACGATCACGGAAGCCGAACAGGTGATCGCGCTGCTGGCGAAGAACGGGTTGGAGCGTGGCAAGAACGGCCTGCGCCTCATCATGATGTGCGAGGTGCCGTCCAATGCCATCCTGGCCGACCGCTTCCTCGAGCATTTCGACGGTTTCTCGATCGGTTCCAACGATCTTACGCAGCTCACGCTCGGCGTGGACCGCGATTCCGGCGGCCCCATCGCCACCACGTTCGATGAACGGGACGACGCGGTGAAGGCGATGCTGTCGCTGGCCATTTCCGCGTGCCAGCGGCACGGCAAGTACGTCGGCATCTGCGGGCAGGGGCCGTCCGACCATCCGGACCTCGCGCAGTGGCTGGTCGAGCAGGGCATCGAGAGCATGTCGCTCAACCCGGATACCGTCGTCGCCACGTGGCTGGCACTGGCCAAGGCCGCGCCGGCGAAGTAGGCCACGTCCCGACCGGGTGGTTCATCCATCCGGCTGATCGCCGCGCGCGACGCGTCGCGGTTCAATCGGCGGCATGGTTGCGCTGCCGCCCGCTGTCGTCGTCACATTGCGTGCCTCGCGCTGCGCGGGCGTGGCGCTGGGCACGCTGGCCACCGGCACGGCGGCGGTCGTGCTGGCACTGCCGTTGTCGCTTGCATATCAGGCCGGGCTGCTGCTGGCGCTGGTGGCGTGGACCGCATGGCAATTCCAGCGCGTGGCGTTGCGCGTGGGCACCGGTGCCATCACTGAAATCCGCGTCGTCGCCAACCGGCTCATCGCGGTCCGGTACGGCGCAGGAACGCTGGTGGCAGGCCATGTGCGTACATCGTCCTACGTGGGGCCGCATCTCACGACGATCGTGTGGCGGCCCGACGGCGCGCGCTGGTCGCGCAGCGTCATGATCCTGCCCGATATGCTGCCGGAGGACGATTTCAGGCGCCTGCGCGTGCTGCTGCGGTATGGCCGCAGCGAGGATGCGCCGCGCGTCGCGGCCCGCTGGACGTGAGCGCTATGCGCGCAGCGCGGACACGCAGGCCGTGCCGGCCAACCACGCCTGCGCATCGAACAGCATGCCGCTGTCCGCCTTCGCCTGGCCCTGCAGCAGGTGCAGGTACAGCGGCACCAGCGTTTCCGGCAGCGGCAACGCGCTGTGGTCCTCGCCGGGGTGGGATCGTCCGCGCATCGGCGAACGGATCGGCCCCGGCACCACGGCATTGATCCGCAGGTTGGCGCGGTTCTCCCACTCATCCGCCAGCTCGCGCGCCAGCGTGGCCACGCCGGCCTTGGTCACGGCGTAGCCGCCCCAATACGCGCGCGGCTGCTCGCCGCGGTTGTCCAGCGTGAAGATCACGCTGGCATCCGGTGAGGCATTCAACAGCGGCATCAGGGCGCGGGTAAGGCCCATGGGCGCGGCCACGTTCACACGCAACAGTGAGAGCCAGCTATCGAAGGACTGGTGTTCGATC